>DASUHM010000069.1 GCA_036273515.1 Gaiellales bacterium | reverse complement strand
CCCATCGTCGCCGCGGGCGGGAGGCCGAGCGTCAGGAGCGGGTCGACGAGCGCGTGCTGCGCGCGCATGAGCGGCGAGGCGACGCCGAGCTTGCGGCCACTCGCCGGATCGACCACGACCGCGCCCCCCGACACCTCGGATCCGGTCCCCGAGGTGGTCGGCACGGTCACGAGCCCGATGTGTGGCTCCGCCACCGTCGCCGCGCCCTCGAGCAGCCGTGCGAACGGCGTGCCTCCCGAGTGGGCGGCCCGGGCGGCCTTGGCCAGGTCGAGCGCCGATCCACCGCCGATCGCGACGACGGCGTCGGGCGGCCGGGCGTCCATCCGGGTGACCAGCGCGTCCACGAGCGCCACGGTGGGCTCGCCGGGCGGCTTGGCGTACACGTCGAGGCCCGCGATCGCCCGCGCGACGTCGGCGAGCGCGGCCACGGGCGCCTCGACGACCACGATCGGCGCCGTCGCTCCCAGCTCGGCGAGGACGTCAGGCAGTGCCGCGACGGCGCCCTCGCCGAACCGGATCCGGACCGGCAGATGGAACGAGAACGGGTCGACCACGGGCCGAGCGTACCGCGCGATCCGGTTGCGGAGAGCCGCACCCGGGCATGTGAACGGGCATGTCGGAGATCCCCGCCGAGTCCGGCCGCACCACCGGCCGGCTTCCGCGCGTATACGCCTGGACGATCGTCAAGCTCCGATGGCCGATCGTGATCGCATGGGCGGTCGCCGTCGCCTATGCAGCGTTCGTGCTCCCCGCCCCGGTCCAGCCGCCCGACAACCTCGTCTCCCTCATCCCCAAGCATTCGCCGGCCGTGCGGGCGAACGCGTTCGCCCTGCAGCACTTCCGTGCACCGCTGACCACCGAGGTCGCGGTCGTGCACCGCGATCCGAACGGGCTCTCACGCGCGACCGTGTCGGGGATCGTCTCGGCGGCCGCCCGCGTCGACCGCAAGGCCCGCGCGCACCCCGGCTCGGGGCCGGTTGCGGTGCCCGTGATCAACGCCCGCGGCGTCGTCCCGGGCTCGCGGGAGACCGGCACGACCGCGATCACCTACCTCGCGTTCCCGCCGTCGCTGCCGGTCGCGCGCCAGATCGACGGCGCGAACGGCCTGCGGAGCGGCGGCGGCCATGTCACCGGGATCCTGCCGGCCGAGGTGCACGAGGGCGGCCTCGTCGATGACGCGCTGCCCTGGATCGAGGGCGCGACGGTGCTCATCATCGCTCTGCTCGTGGGCGTCCGCTTCCGCGCGCTGGGGGCGCCCCTGCTCACGCTCGCGGCCGTCGGCACCGCGTACACGATGGCACAGCAGGCCGTGAGCCACGCCACCCGGCGGGCCGGGCTCGAGCAGCCGTCGCTGCTGCGGCCGCTGCTCGTCGCGCTCGTGCTCGGCATCGTCACGGACTACTGCGTCTTCTACCTCGCGAACGCCCATACGAAGACGCTCCAGGGCAGCTCACGGCTGGACGCGGCGCAGCGGGCCACCGCCGAGACGACCCCGATCGTGCTCGCCGGCGGCGCGATTCTCGCCGCCAGCCTGCTGGCGCTCCTCGTCGCCCGCACGCAGGTGCTGCAGGAGCTCGGCCCGGCGCTGGCGCTGTCCGTCGCCGCCGCTGTCCTGGTCGCGGTCACGCTCGTGCCTGCGGCCCTCGCCATCTGCGGCCGGGCGCTCTACTGGCCGCGGCCGCCCGTGCCGGTCGAGGCCGGGACGGAGCCCGTCCCCGCCCGGGGCCGGAACTACCTCGCCCGGCTGATCTCGCACCGGTCGGCGGCGCTCGTGATCGGGCTCGCCTGCGCGGCCGGGCTGGCCTTCGCCGCAGCGGAGGTGCGCGAGGCGAAGCTGGGCGTGACCACCATCCCGGGCCTGCCCGCGAGCGCCCAGGAGCGGGTCGGTGCCGAGGACGCCGGGCGCGGTTTCGCGCCCGGGATGCTGGCGCCGGCCCAGGCCATCGTCGCCCGGTCCGGGATCGCCGACGAGACGGACGGCCTCGCCCGCCTGGAGAGCGAGCTGCGCCGGCAGCCCGGCGTCGCCGCGGTCGTCGGCCCGGATGACACACGGTTCGTGCGGGGCGACGACGTGCTCACGAGCGCGTCGGGCGGTGCCGCCCGGCTGCTCGTCGCCTACCGAACCGACCCCTACGGCGCCACCGCGATCGACCAGGTGGGAGCGCTGCGCGGGCGGCTACCGGCGCTGGCCGCGCGGGCCGGGCTGGGCCGGCCGCACACGGCGCTCGCCGGAGACGGCCCCGTCGCTCATGACACGGTCGCCGCGATGCGCGGCGACCTCGTCCGCGTCGTGGCCGCCGTGCTGGTGGTGAACCTCGTGCTGCTCGTCATCTTCCTGCGCGCGCTGATCGCGCCCGTGCTGCTCGTCGCGGCGAGCGCGCTCTCCGTCGCGGCCGCGATCGGCATCAGCACCTGGACGTTCCAGACGCTGCTCGGATACGGCGAGCTCACCTACTACGTGCCGTTCGCGGCCGGCGTCCTGCTCGTGTCGTTGGGGTCGGACTACAACGTCTTCGTCGCCGGCCGGGTGTGGCAGGAGGCACGGGTGCGGCCGCTGCGCGAGGCGCTGCGGATCGCGCCCGCCCGCACCGCCGCCGCCGTCCGCACCGCCGGCATCACCCTGGCGGCGAGCTTCGGAATGCTCGCGATTGTCGAGGTGCGGGCGTTCCGCGAGCTCGCGTTCACGATGGCGGTCGGGATCCTGCTCGACACGTTCATCGTGCGGCCGTTCCTCGTCTCGTCGCTCGTCTCGCTCTTCGGCGAGGTGAGCGGATGGCCCGGCGGGGCGCTGGCCCGCGGCCGCCGCATCGCCGTCGATGGCGAGCAGTAGCACGCATACCATCCCGGGGGTCAGATCGCTCCCGCTCAGCCTGGGCCTCGCCATCGCCGTGGCCACCGTGCTGGCCGACTCGTCGGTGGTCGTGCTTGCGCTCCCCGACCTGCTGTCCTCGTTCGACGTGTCGATCGAGCGCGTCGCGTGGGTGATCACGGCGTTCAACCTCGCCCTCGCCGTCGCCGCGGTGCCCGCCGCCTACATCGCCGTGCGCGCCGGGGCCGGCCGGGTGGCCGCTGTCGGGCTTGCCTGCTTCGCGGCCGCCTCGGCCGTCTGCGCGGCCGCCGGGAACTTCGACCTGCTGATCGCGGCGCGCTGCGTCCAGGCGGTGAGCGGCGCGGCCGTCGTGTGCGCCGCGCTGGCGCTGATGCAGGACGCGAGCGGATCGCGGCGGCGCGGGGCCACGGCCTGGGCGGCGGCCGCAGCCGCCGGCGCGGCGCTCGGCCCGGCCGCCGGCGGCGCGCTCACGCAGGCGTTCACCTGGAGGGGCGTGTTCGCCGCCCAGGTGCCGCTCGCACTCGTGCCGCTGCTCTTCCTGCTCCTGCGGGGCGGCCTGCGCGCATCGGCCGGCGAGAAGCCCGGCCGCGCCCGCCCGCTCATCTCGCCGAACCTCGCGCTGGGGCTCGTCTCGGCGGCGCTCACCGCCGCCCTCTTCCTGCTCGTGCTGATGCTCGTGCGGGGCTGGAACCTCGACCCGCTGGAGGCGGCCGCGGTCGTCTCGACCATCCCGGCGGCCGCGCTCGTCACGGGCCGGCTGGTGCCGCCGGCGAAGCTCTCGCGCGGGCCGGCGGCGGGCGGGGTGATCCTGATCGCCGGCGGCCTGGCCGCGCTCGCGCTCGTTCCGTCGGCCGACATCGGCTGGACGCTCGCGCCGCAGGTGCTGATCGGCTGCGGGCTCGCGCTCACGCTCCCCGGCCTGACCGGCGACGCCCTCGCCGCGCCCGGGCCGCAGGCGATCCAGGGCGGCTGGACGATCGGCGCCCGCCACGCCGGAGTGGTGATCGGCCTGCTCATCCTGACGCCGATCTTCACGACCGACCTGCTCGCCCAGCAGGCGGCGGCCGAGCGGGCGGGGACGGCGCTCGTCGTGAACTCGGCGCTCTCCTTCGACGCCAAGCTGCGGCTCGGCGAGGCGATCGGCCGCCGGCTCCGGGAGGCCGACAACCGCCTGCCCGACCTCGCCCCCGCCTTCCGCGCCCAGCATCCGAGCGGCGCCGACGTCCCGGTCTATGCGCACCTGCACCATCAGCTGAACGACCAGGTGCGGCGGGCGGCGACGCACGCCTTCTCGCGCTCGTTCCTGGTGGCGTCCGTGATCGCGCTGCTCGCGCTCGTGCCGATCGGCCTGAGCCGGTGGGAGGCGGCGACATGACGACCCTGCGCTGGCCGGTGATCGCGCTCGTCGCGGCGGTGGCGCTCGTCGGCTCCTATCTCCTGCTGGGCGGGCGCGACTACGCACCGGCGAGCGTGCCCAGCCCGTGCCGGCCGCGGCCATGGCACCACGTCTCCGACTTCGGCGACCTCGAGAACGAGGTGGCGCTCTCGGCGCTCGACGGCGCCGCCTGCAAGCTGCACGTCTCCCAGCCGGCACTCCTGCTCGCGTTCACGAGCGAGGCGCGGCTGAAGGAGTTCGCCCGCCGCCACGACCTCTCGACCGCCGAGATCGCCGACGCCGCCAAGGCCGGGCTCGAGCGGGCGATCTCCGACGGGCAGCGGGCCGGTGCGATCAACGAGATCGAGGGCCTCGTCCTGCGCGCGGCGGCCGACCGCGTGCCGGTGGATCAACTGATCCGGCTGGTGCGCGGCGTGCTCGGCGGCTGAGCGAGCGGCTCGGCGAGCGCCCGGCGCAGGATCTGCGACAGCGCACGCTGGTCGGCGGGCGACAGCCGCCGGATCGGCTCGGGCGGCTCGGCCATGCGCACGAGCAGGCGCCGGCGCAGGTCGAGCCCGCGCTCGGTGACGACGAGCACCTTGACCCGGCGGTCGCGCTCGGCCGCCCGCCGCTCGACGAGCCCGCGCGCTTCCAGCCGGTCGACGACGCCGGTGATGTTCGAGGCGTCGCAGCCGAGCCCGCCGGCCAGGCGGCCCATCGGCACGGCCGTCCCCGGCTCGAGCAGGCGCAGGACGTGCACCTGGGTCGGAGAGAGGTCGAATTCGGCTGCAATCGCCGGAAAACGGGCCCGCTCTGCCATCAGGAGGTCGAACAGGAGCTCCCAGCACTCATTCATCTGATGCCAATGATATTCCATGCAGCGGATATTTGCCAACCTCAACTATTTCTGGCACACTACGCATATGACGAAACTTCTCCTGATCCCCCTCGAGGACACCGTCGTCTTCCCGGGCATGGATGTGACGCTGCCCGTGGACGTCGGCGAGGAGTCCCGTGTTCTGCTCGTCCCGCGGCATGGCTCCGATTACGCCAACGTCGGCCTCGTGGCCGAGGTCGGCGAGCACATGCGCCTGCCGGGACGCATCCGCGCCGTCTCGCTCTCCGGCCTGCACCGGGGCATCGCCGGCGCCGCCACGAGCGACCCCCAGGGCCGCCTGTGGGTCGAGGTCGACGAGCGTCCCGACGAGCCGCCCCCGCCCTCGCGCACCCGCGAGCTCGAGCGCGAGTACCGCGCCGTGGTCGAGGAGATCCTCGAGCTGCGCGGCGACGACGGGCGCGTGAGCGCGTTCGTGCGCTCGATCACCGATCCGGGCGCCCTGGCCGACACGTCCGGCTACGCCCCCGACTTCACCTACGAGCAGAAGGTCGAGCTCCTCCAGACCATCGACGTGGTCGAGCGGCTGGAGCTGGCCCTGCGCATGCAGCGCGACCGGCTGGCCGAGCTGCAGGTGCGCCGCCGCATCCGCGACGACGTCGAGTCCGGCGCCCAGAAGCAGCAGCGCGACTACTTCCTGCGCAAGCAGATGGACTCGATCCGCAAGGAGCTGGGCGACGACGACGCCTCCGTGGCCGAGGAGTACCGGGCCAAGATCGAGGAGGCCGGGATGCCCGACGAGGTCCGCGAGCAGGCCGAGCGCGAGGTCGCCCGGCTCGAGCGGATGGGCGAGTCGACCGGCGAGTCGTCGATGATCCGCACGTACCTCGACTGGCTGATCGCCGTGCCGTGGTCGAAGCGGAGCGACGAGCGGCTCGACCCGGCGCATGCGCGGGAGGTGCTCGACACCGATCACGCCGGCCTCGACGACGTCAAGGAGCGCATCACGGAGTACCTGGCCGTGCGCAAGCTGCGGGCGGACCGGGGCGTCCCCGACGACCGCCGCTCCGGCGTCATCCTGACGCTGATCGGCCCTCCGGGCACCGGCAAGACCTCGATCGGCGAGTCGATCGCCCGCGCCACCGGGCGCGAGTTCGTGCGCATGTCGCTCGGCGGCGTGCGCGACGAGGCCGAGATCCGCGGCCACCGGCGCACGTACATCGGCGCCCTGCCGGGACGGCTCGTCCGCGCACTGCGCGATGCGGGCACGATGAACCCCGTGATCATGCTGGACGAGGTGGACAAGGTCGGCGCCGACTGGCGCGGCGACCCCTCATCGGCCCTGCTCGAGGTGCTCGACCCGGCCCAGAACCACTCGTTCCGCGACCATTACCTGGACGTCGAGCTCGACCTGTCCCAGGTGCTGTTCATCGCGACGGCGAATGTGGCCGACACGATCCCCGGCCCGCTGCTCGACCGCATGGAGGTGATCCGCTTCGACGGGTACACCACCGCCGAGAAGGTCGCCATCGCCCGCGGCTACCTGTGGCCGCGGCAGGTGGAGCGAAACGGCCTGAAGCCCGAGGAGGTGCAGATCTCCGAGGACGTGGTCGAGACGATCATCACCGAGTACACCCGCGAGGCGGGCGTGCGCCAGCTCGAGCGCGAGCTGGGCACCGTGCTGCGCAAGACGGCCACCCGGATCGCCTCCGGGACCGCCCAGGCGCGCGTCACGATCGACCTCGCGACCGTGCGCGACGCCCTGGGACGGCAGAAGTTCTTCCAGGAGTCCGCGGTGCGCACTGCGGTGCCCGGCGTGTCCACCGGACTGGCGGTCACCGGCACCGGCGGCGACGTCCTCTTCATCGAGGCGACGCGCATGCCGGGCTCGGACGGCCTGACCCTGACCGGCCAGCTGGGCGACGTGATGAAGGAGTCGGCCCGGATCGCGCTCTCGTTCGTCCGCAGCCACGCGGACGAGCTGGACATCGACCCGCACGACTTCGAGCACAACGAGTTCCACGTGCACGTGCCGGCGGGAGCGATCCCGAAGGACGGCCCCTCGGCCGGCATCGCCATGACGACCGCGATCGCGTCGCTCCTGACCGGGCGGCCGGTGAAGCACACGGTCGGCATGACCGGCGAGGTCACGCTGCAGGGCCGCGTGCTCCCGATCGGCGGGCTGAAGCAGAAGGTGCTGGCCGCCCATGCGGCCGGGCTCACCGACGTGATCCTGCCCGAGCGCAACCGGGGCGACCTCGACGAGGTGCCCAAGGACGTGCGCGACCAGATGACGTTCCACCCCGTCATGAGCGTCGACGAGGTGCTGCGGCTCGCCCTGGAGCCGGAGCCCGTCAAGTCGGTCGCCTGACGAACACGGTCCCCTGACCGTTCCCAAACCCCGCGGCCGGCCGACTCCTCCGGCCGCGGGGGATCCGAATCGGGGACAGTCCCCGCACGCGGGGACTGTCCCCTAGGCTTCCCGTCCATGCGCTACGGATGGGTGCTCCCGCACGGCGACGCGCGCACGGCGGCCGAGCTGGCCGCCGTCGCCGAGGAGCATGGCTGGGACGGGTTCTTCGTGTGGGAGGCGGTCTGGGGGATCGACGCCTGGATGATGCTGACCGCCGTCGCGATGCGCACCGAGCGGATCCGGATGGGCACGATGCTGACGCCGCTCCCCCGCCGCCGGCCGTGGGACCTGGCCGCCCAGGTGGCGACGCTCGACAACCTCTCCGGCGGGAGGGTGATCCTGCCCATCGGCCTCGGCGCCACCGACGACCGCTGGTGGATCTTCGAGGACGATCCCGGAAGGCGAACCCGAGCCGACATGATGGACGAGAGCCTCGAGCTGATGCAGGCCCTCTGGAGCGGCGAGCCGGTCACCTACGAGGGCGTCCACTACCGCGCCCGGCCGGCCGACCGCATGGTGCCGCCGCGGCCGGTGCAGCGGCCGCGAGTCCCGATCTGGGTGGTCGGGGCATGGCCGCGGCCGAAGTCGATGCGGCGGGCGGCGCGGCTCGACGGCTGGCTGCCGGCGTACATGCCGAAGGGCGGCGGGCACGAGGAGCTCACCCCCGAGCGGCTGCGCGAGGGCATCGCCTGGCTGCGCGAGACGCGCGCGGCCGCCGGGCTCACGATGGACGCCTACGCCGTGGTGGCAGAGGGCACGACGCCGACCGACCCCGAGGCCGCGGCCGAGATCGTGCGGCCGTGGGCCGAGGCCGGCGCGACCTGGTGGATCGACGCCGACTGGTCGGATATGGACCCCGAGCGCGTGCACAAGGCGGCGCTCGCACGGCTCGAGGCGGGGCCGCCCGCGCTCTCGTGATCGATGCCCGCGCGTACCTCGACCGCATCGGCCACTCCGGCCCGACCGAGCCGAGCGCCGCGACGCTCGCCGCGCTGCACCGCGCCCACATGCTGGCGGTGCCGTTCGAGAACCTCGACATCCACCTCGGCCGGCGCAACGTGCTCGATCCCGATCACGTCTTCGACAAGGTCGTCCGCCGCCGCCGGGGCGGCTGGTGCTTCGAGCTCAACGGGCTCTTCGCCCTGCTGCTCGAGCAGCTCGGCTTCGCCGTCACCCGGTGCGCGGCGTCCGTCGTCCTCAGCGACCCGCCGTCGCCCGACTTCGCCCACCTGACGCTGCGGGTCGATCTCGACGAGCCGTGGATCGCCGACGTCGGCTTCGGCGACAGCTTCACCGGGCCGCTTCGGCTCCACGAGACCGGCGACCAGCTGCGCGACGGCCGGCCCTACCGGCTGGAGCAGGCGGACGGGCGGGTGACGCTGCTCCAGGAGGGCTCGCGCCAGTACGTCTTCACCCTCACGCCGCGGCGGATGCCGGAGTTCCAGGGCATGTGCGACGCGCTCCAGACGCCGCCGGGCCACTTTACGGACGCGCCGATCTGCTCGCTCCTGACCGAGGACGGCCGGGTCAGCCTGGCCGGCATGCGCCTGATCACGACGACGCCCGCCGGGCGGGACGAGCGCGAGCTCGCCGACGAGGCGGAGCGGGGAGCGATCCTGCGCGAGACCTTCGGCGTCGAGCTCGGCGGCGCGGCGCTCACGGGTAGCGGCAGTGCGCCGGCCGTTTCTCCAGGCTCCACGAACCGGTGATCGAGACGTCGACGACGACGCAGCGAGCCGCCTGCCCGGAGCCGACCAGGCACGCCCAGCGCGACCCGTTGCCGGTCTGATCCGCGCACCGGGCCGGGGATGCCCGCAGCTTGCCGGCGACGTCGTGCTCCAGCGTGGCGCCCGAGATCCGCTGACGCCACTCCGCCGCCCACACCACGGCGAGCAGCACCAGCAGCACGAGCACGATCCGAAGCGCCAGGCCCGGCAGGCTGCGCGGCGGCTGGCCGTGCCTCCTGACCATCTCGGCTCCCATGGCCGGTAGTGTGCCCGGCCCCGGCGGCGAGACGGCGTTGCCTCTTTGCAACTTCTCGCGTACGCTCGTACGAGGCAGGGAGAACGAGGGGAAGGAGCATCCGTGGGCACACGACGTGTGGCAGCGCTCGCTGCCGCCATGCTGGTCGCTGCGACCGCCGGCTCGGCGCACGCGGCGACGACATATCCGATCTCGCCGGCGAGCCCGGTCTGGGTCAGCGCGCAGAGCGCGACCCTGCAGATGCAGAGTCCGGCCGGCGACTACATCGGCGAGGGCAAGACGTATTCGGAGTCAACGCCGACCGACGCGTTCGTCTCGCGGTCGGACGAGAACCTGGTGACCATCGGCGTGACCGCCGCGGACGGCAACTTCTGGACGCTCGAGTTCGCCGCGCCGCCGGGCAAGCAGCTCAAGGTGGGCACGACCTACTCCGGCGCCGTGGACGTGCTCAGCCGCACCGGGAAGGAGCCGGGGATCTCGATCGGCGGCGACAGCCGCGGCTGCGGTTCGGACACGGGCAGCTTCACGGTCACCGAGCTCGCCTTCGGGCCGTACGGCTACGTCCAGAACTTCCACGCAACGTTCTCGCAGAGCTGCGAGGGCGTGCAACCTGCGCTGACTGGCTCGGTCGCGGTCGACGACGCCCAATGGCCCACCCCACCGCGCATCGCGCTGCGCCCGGCGGCCACGGCGCACGTCGGCTCGCGCGGGAACGTCACCGAGCACGGCACCTACCAGTGCGGCCCGGGGACGCCGCTGCAGGTGTCCGGCACGCTGACCCAGGGCGCCGTCACGGGTTCGCTGCAGCTGCAGCTCCCGTGCCCGAGCGCCGGCACCGCCTCGTGGAAGGCCGTGATCAAGCCCGTCGGCGGCACGTTCGCGGCGGGGGCGGCGACGCTCCAGACGACGGCGAGCGCCACCGACTCGAACTACGACATCCCGCTGACCAAGACACGCACGACGGCGATGACGCTGTCGTAAGCGGCCCGGGGCGGCGGCGTAGGATGCGGACGTGTCCGCGCCGCCGCCCTTCGGCCACCTGTTCGCCGGCGTCGCGGTCGCCGACCTCGCCGCCGAGATCGACTGGTTCTCGCGGCTGTTCGGCCGCCCGCCCGACATCCTTCCGAATGCGGACGAGGCGATGTGGGGTGCGACCGGGTCGAGCTCGGTCTACCTCGTTCGCCGCCCCGACCGGGCCGGGAACGCACACCTCACCCTCGCCGTGGACGACATCGACCGGTGGAGCGCCGAGCTCGCCGGCCGTGGGATCGAGCCAGTGCGCACGGAAACGGTGCCCGGGGGGCGCAAGCTCGTGCTCGCCGACCCCGAGGGCAACGAGATCGGCCTGGCCGAGATTACGGATGGTTGATCGGCCGCCCTAGCGGTTCGCCCGGGCGATCGCCCTCGCCGCGGCCACCGCGTCGCGGTTCGAGAACGAGGCGGCCGGGCCGCGCACCTGGAAGGTGCGGCCGCCCTGGCGCCAGGTGACGGTGCTGGCGTGGCCGCCGCCGGCCGCGATCGCGCCGGCGACGCCCGGAACGAGCGTGATCAGGCGGTTGCGCGTGCAGACGTGGCAGCTCTTGGCGAGGTTGCGGATGACGCGCGGCCCGACGCCGTGGGATGCGGGCCAGACCGTCAGGAGATAGAGCCCGTACTTGGAGCTTCCCGTGTATCGCACCCGGGCGCTGTCGGCCGCGCGGTAGAGGCCGGCCGGCGCGCCGGCCGAGCCGGGCAGGTGCACCCGCACGGGCAGCTGGCGCAGCGCCTTCGGCAGGGACGCCGAGATCTCGTGGTAGCCGGCCTGGCTCACGCCCCAGGGGTTCGGCTCGACCGCCGTCGTGGGCGGTGGCGAGCTCGAGCGATCGAGCGGCACGTTCTTGACCACCGTGACCACGGCGGCCACGCTCGCGACGAGCATCCCGGCCGCGAGGACGCGCGCGCCGAAGCGGTAAAGCCGGACCCGCGGGTGAGGCACGTCGTTCACTTAAGGCGATTCTCTCCGCATGCGAGCCGAAGCGCAACTCCCGCGTGGGGGAATTGCAGCGGTTTCGTTACTCGGATGGTTGATCGGGAAGTCCCGCGCGCCTGGACGTCAGGCTGCTCGCGGGAATCCGACACGTGGTGGGCTGCGGCTGCGAACCGTCGCAACCGCCCAGGACATCACGGGACTTCCCGATCAACCATCCAGCGGGTACACCGCGTGGGCGTTCTCGCGCAGGATCATGCTCCCGACCCGCTCCGCATCGGCCGCCGGGAACTCGGCGCCCAGCACCTCCGCGAGCGCCGTCCGCCACCAGCGCGCGGCCAGCAGGTAGAGCTCGGGCGTGCGGGCGGCATCGCTCGCATAGAGCAGCTTCGACGCCGGCGCCAGCTCGAGCGCCTGGCGCACCATCTCGGCCGGCCGGGACACGTGCGGGATCGTCAGCGAGAGGTCGAAGAAGACGTTTCCGTAGACGTGCGCGAGCCAGCCGGCCTCGCGCACGAACGGGTAGCAGTGCAGGAGCACGAACGGCATCGAGCGGTAGCGCTCGATCGCCGGCTTGAGCCAGGTCGGGTCGGCGCGCGGCAGCAACAGGTCGGAATCGCCGAAGCCGCAGTGCACCTGCAGCGGCAGCGGGTCGGCGGCGTTCGCCTCGAGCGCATCCCAGAGCGCCAGCTCGAGCAGCGGCTTCGCGGCCAGCCGCGGCCCGCTGGCGCGGAAGGCCTCGCGAGCCGCCTCGACATCGGCCGGTGCGAGATCGAGCCCCGTGCGGTAGGCCGCGATCGTCTTCAGCCCGGCAAAGCCGCGCGCGCGGGCCGACGACACCTCCGCCCGCACCCGCTCGCGAAACTCGTCGAAGCTGCCGCTGAGCGCCTCCTCGGCGACCCGCTCGATCCGCATCACCGGGCGCACCGGGCAGTCCGCCAGCTCGCCCATCCGCCGCCAGTCGTACCCCTCGCCGGCGGCCGGGTAGCCGTCGTCGATCAGGAGCAGCCCCGTGCCCGACGCGCGCAGCAGGCCGGCCGAGTACTCGTCGAAGCCGGCCGCGAGCCGGTGTCCGTACACGGCCTCCTCTCCCGGGCCGCAGGCCAGGAACTGCGAGAGCTCGGCCATGGCCCGGCGGTAGGTGAGGCCGGTCGCGATGTGCGGCCACTGGGCCGGGTCGGGGCTCTCCGAGAACATGCCCCGGAACTCGTCCAGCGTCGGCTCGAACGCGACGACGCCGTGGGCGTGGTGGTCGACGGCGGGGATCGCCCAGAGCGCGTCTGCCAGGGTGCCCGCGCTCATGCGGCCTTCTCGAGCTCGCCGGCCACGAACGCGAACGCGGGCAGCGTGACGCTATCCCAGTAGGCGCGCGTGTGGGCGCCGTCGCCGTAGGAGAGCACCCGCGGCCGCCGCGGCAGCTGGGCCACGAAGGCGCGCACGTCGTCGTACAGGGGGTCGCTGCGGCCGCACCAGACCCCGAGCGGCGTCGTCCGGTAGACGCCGTCGTCGTTCGCGACGCTCGCGCTGTGGGTGACGTCGGGGCTGAAGGCCGCCACGGCCCGCAGCCATCCCGTCCGCACCTCGCCGAGGCGCAGGACGCCGTAGCCGCCCATCGACCAGCCCCAGCCCGCGATCCGGCGCGCGTCGAACCCGCGCGCGGCCAGCCAGCGCGGCATCTCCTCGGTCATCATCCTCTGGGGGTCGTCGCCGCCGGCCGGGTCGGGCTCCCAGTAGAGCACGCCGCCGTCCGCCCCGGCGAGCACGAACGGCGGCGCGCCGCGCTCGACCGCCGCGGTCAGGAACTTGCCGAGGCCGAACCCCTGGTAGTCCTTCGGGGTGGCGCTCACGCCGTGCAGGATGACGCACACCGGCAGGCCGGCGCCGTCGCCGTGCCCGTGCGGGACGGCCGTGAAGAGGTCGACCGTCTTCCCGCGCGCCTGCGAGCGCACCTGCTCGAGCCGGATCTCGCCCTCCGGCGCGTCGGGGATATGCGGATGCGGGCTGAACCAGGCGTGGTACTGGTCCTTCAGGTCGGCCTTCAGCCGCGACCGGCCGGGGACGACGCCCGACGCGACGGCACCGGCGCCGACGACGGCGAAGACCCCTCCGCCCACCAGCGCGCGCCTCGTCATCGTCCCCGCCATCCCGCCTCCGCGTCATTCCCGTTACTCGAAGTGTCCAGCCTGTGCCGGTACAATGCCAGTTTCCGGCAGGCGGAGAGGGAGGCTCTGGATGAGGATGCTGGTTGCGGCTGCGTCCATTGGAATGATGCTCGTGCTCGGGTCGTCGGCGGCGAGCGCCGCCCCGGCTGCGCCCGACGCGCTGTGGCATCTCGACGAGAAGTCCGGCTCGTCGGCGTTCGATGCCGTCGGCGGGCACACGGGAGCGATCCACAACGTCACCCTCGGCGTGCCGGGGTTCGCCGGGACCGCCTTCCGGTTCAACGGCACGAGCTCCTACGTGGACGTGCCGTCTGATCCGACACTGAATCCGGGCACGGCGCCGATCCAGTTCACCATGCACGTCCGCTACACGGTGACGCCGCCGAAGGGCAGCACCACCGACTACGACATCCTGCGCAAGGGCACGTCGTCCGACTCGGCCCAGTTCTACAAGGCCGAGATCCGCCCCGACAACCGTGCCGTCTGCCGCTTCGTCGGCTCGAAGACCTCGAAGTCCGGGATCCTGATCCACACGGGGCCGACGCTCAACGACGGCAAGTGGCACACGATCTCGTGCACGAAGGCGAACACGAACATCTCGCTCGTCGTGGACGGGAAGACGTTCACGAAGAGCGGGACGGTCGGGTCGATCTCGAACACCGGCCCGCTCACGCTCGGCGCGAAGCCGGGCAGCCGGTTCAGCGACTTCTACAACGGCGATCTGGACGAGGTCAGCGTCTCGATCGGATGACGAGCCTGGCGATGGCGGGGTGGCGCCGCGCGACGGAGAGCGGAAGGAAGTCCCTGCCGTCCGGGGTGTTCAGGTAGCCGGGGCGGGTGCCCGGCTGGTCGGTGTGCCCGTACTGCCAGACGATCGCGTGGCGGGCCTTGGAGATGAGCACGACGCGGTCGCGGGAGTCGTCGTTCACGGCGATCAGATGGCCGGGGAGCATGAGGGCGAGCGACGGATGGTCGAGCGCCCCCGGACCGCTCGGCGGCCCGTAGCGCCAGACGACCCGGCCCTGCCTGGTGAGGATCAGGACATGGCCGGGGCTCGAGTAGTCGGCGAGCAGGATGCGCCCGTTGGGGAGCAGCTGTGCGTCGCTCGGATAGGCGACGGGGGCCTGGAAGCTCCAGAGCAGCCGGCCGGTGCGGGAGATGGCATCGACCCATGAGCCGTTGATCTCGGTGACGAGCATGCCGCCGCCCGGCAGGGGTGTGTCGCCGTTCGGCGACCCCAGCGTCCGCGGGGGGTCGTGGGCGCAGACGCCCGGCGTGCCGATCTGCCGCGCGATCCGGTGGCGGGGGGTGATCCAGAGCACCCGGCAGTTCCCGATGTCGGCGACCGTGCGCATGCCGTCCCTCAGCATGTACGCGTCGTCCGGCGTGTTCAGGTAGCCGGAGGTCGAGCCCGCCTGGTTCGGATGGCCGTAGTGCCACAGCACCCGGCCGGTGGGGAACCCGACGACCTCGATGGTCTGCTGGTCCTCCTGGTTCGTGATGATCGCGTGGAAGTGATCGGCGAAGAACGCATCGTCGTCGTAGGTGAAGGGGAAGATCGGCGTCGAACCGGGCGCCGGATACCGCCACAGGATCCGCTTCTTCCCGTCGACGAGAAGCATGCGGTCGTTGCCCCGATCGGCGATCAGCAGGAAGCCCGGCACCGGCGCAGGCGCCACCACCGCCGGTCGCAGCGCCGGCGCCGGTCGCCGCTTCGGATCCGTTGGCGGCGCACCGTTCCCGGCGGCGGGCCTGGCCGCGTGAGTCCGGTGGCCTCGATGGTCGAGGACGGGCAGGTCGGCCCGCAGCCACCAGATGGCTCCGGCAAGGACCACGAGTGCAACGACCGCGAGGCGATGAGACGTCACGCCGAGCCCTTAGGCTAATCCGCGCGCGTGAGCAGCGCACGGAATCCCGTCAGGCGGTCTCAGTACTTCTCGAAGTGGCCCCGCTGCTCGAAGGCCTCGTCGGCCGCCGAGTAGGCCTCCCACTCCGACCTGCGCACCGCCAGGTAGGAGCCGGCGAGGACGTCCCCCATCGCGCCCGTGAGCAGCTCGTCGGCCGCCAGGGCGTCGAGCGCCTCACGCTGGCTCGCGGGCAGCGGCCGGATCCCCTGCGCGTCGCGCTCGGCCTGAGACAGCGTGCCCGGGTCGACCTGCACCGGCGCGGGCGGCTCGAGGCCGCGCTCCAGCCCGTCGAGGCCGGCGGCGATCAGGCCGCCCACGGCCAGGTACGGGTTGCAGCTCGCGTCAGCCGCCTTCAGCTCGGCGTTCGTCGAGGCCTCCTCGCGGCCCGCGTAGAGCGACGGCACCCGCACCGGCGCCTCGCGGTTGTCGAGCCCCCAACAGGTGAAGGCGCCGGCCCAGTAGTGGGGGACGATGCGGTGGTAGGAGTTGAAGCTCGGCACGGTCAGCCCGCACAGGCCGGGCAGGTGCTCGAGCAGGCCGGCGATGAACGAGCGGGCCTCCGCGGAGGTCGCCCCCGGGCCGTCCGGGTCGTGGAACCGGTTACGGTCGCCCTCCCACAGCGAGAAGTGGATGTGGCAGCCGTTGCCGGCGTTCTGCGGCCACGGCTTCGGAGCGAGCGACGCGACCAGCCCGTGGGCGGTGGCGATGGCGCGGATCGTCTCGCGGGTGAAGATCTGCTGGTCGACGGCGGTGAGGGCCGGCGCGTGGCCGGTCGAGATCTCGTGCTGGCCGTGGCCGAGCTCGGCGTAGTACTGCTCGAGCACGATCCCCTGGGCCTCGAGAGCGACGACGAGGTCGTCGATCACGTCCTGGACGGCGGTCATCCCGATCGTCGAGAAGCACAGGCTCGAGTCGACCGGCTCGTAGCCGCCGTCGACGGCGCGGGCAAGCGAGAACTCGTTCTCGAACGAGATCTCGACGCGCAGGCCGCGCTCGGCCAGCCGGTCGCACATGCGCTTCAGGAACGAGCGCTGGCACACCGGCGCCGGGTTCCCGTCGAGGCCGATCATGTCGACGAACATCGCACCCATGTGCGGGGCGTAGGGGAGCACCCGGAAGGTGTCGGGATCGGGCACGAGGCGCACCTCGCCGACCGGGCCCATGTCCGGCACGGGCTGGAGCTGGTCGAGACTGTTCATCGCCTGCATGGCGACGGTCAGGCCAATGCCGCTCTCGATGCGGCCGGCAAGGCCGTGGCGGCTCGACGCCTTGCCACGGATCGTGCCGCCGTTGTCGCAGTAGAGGAACCGGACGAGGTGCAGGTCGTGGTCGTTGAAGGCGCGAACGACTTGGGGGACGGTGGTCATCGGCGCCAATCGTATAGAGCACAGGCGCATCCGCGGGCGACGTGCGATATTACGGCCGGATGGGACTTCGGGGCGGTATCGATCTCGGCGGTACGAAGATCCAGGCCGTCGTCGTCGGCGCCCGCAACGGCGTCCGCGGCCGGGCCCGGATCCCGACCCCGAAGGACGGCGGGCCCGACGGCGTGATCGCCGCGATGGCCGAGGCCGTGCGGGCCGCGGCCACGGAGGCGGAGGTCGAGACATCGGCGCTCGACGGCGTCGGCATCGGCTCGCCGGGCGAGGTCGACCCCGACGCCGGCACGGTCACGAACGCCTACAACGTCGTGCCGGACTGGAACCGGACGATCGAGGTCGGCGACATCCTCGCCAGGGAGCTCGGCACGAAGATCGGCCTCGGGAACGACGTGCGCGTGGCCACCGCGGCCGAGTTCCGGCTCGGCGCCGGCAAGCCCTATCGCTCCCTGCTCGGCGTGTTCTGGGGCACGGGCGTCGGCGGCGGCATCATCCTCAACGGCCAGCCCTGGCGCGGCCGCGGCGCCGCCGGCGAGATCGGGCACATGGTCGTCCGCCGCAAGGGCGCGAAGTGCACGTGCGGTCGCGAGGGCTGCATGGAGGCGTACTCCGGGCGGCGGGCGATGGAGCTCGAGGCGCGGCGGCGGATGAAGAGCGGCGAGAAGACGGCGCTCTTCAAGATCATGGAGCGAAAGAAGCGGGTCGCGCTCACGAGCGGCGTGTGGGCGGAGGCGCTCGAGCACCACGACGCGCTCGCCACCGACCTGATCGATCGCGCGGTCGCGGCCCTGGGCGCCGGAATCGCCTCCGCGGTCAACCTGATCGACGTCGAGGCGGTCGTGATCGGCGGCGGGCTCGGCACCCGCCTCGGCGAGCCCTACGTGGCCCGCATCGAGCAGCAGATGGGGCCGCACCTGTTCGTCGACGCCCGCCCGCCGGCCGTGCACCTGGCAGCGCTGGGCGACCTGGGCGGCGCCATCGGCGCGTCGCTCCTGATCAAGCGCTGACGCTGAATAAGGGGTCTGACCCCGTCTATTCAGGCTGGGCAGTGCTTCTCGAGGAACGCGATCACGCGCTCCAGCCGGTCGATGCGGCGGTCGGGCCGGGCCGTCGCCATCATCACGTGGTGCTCGTCGGGGTAGAGCACCATCTCGATGTCGCGGCCCAGCTCGCGCAGCGCCACGAACAGCTGCCAGTTGTCGTCGAGAGGGCAGACCCGGTCGGCCTCGCCCTGGAGCATCAGCATCGGCGCCGTCATCCGCTCGACGTGGCGGATCGGCGACGACGCGGCCAGCGCCTCCTGGTGCTCGTGGATCGGCCCGTAGCCGATGTCCCGGTCGTACGACGGCCCGATGGCCGACACCGCGTGCGCGGCCACCATGCTGGCGACCCCGTTCTCGGAGATGACGCACGCGAAGCGGTCGCTCGTCCCGGCCAGCCAGTTGGCCGCCCAGCCGCCGTAGGAGAGGCCCATGACCGCGATCCGCTTCGGGTCGGCGAGCCGCCGCCGCACCGCCCACTCGACGGTCGTCATCAGGTCGTCGGCGTCCGGCCCGCCCCACTTGCCCTGGATCGCCGCCACCCAGTCGCGGCCGTAGCCGCACGAGCCGCGGATGTTCGGAGCGAGCACCCGGTAGCCGCGTGAGACGAGCGCCCACGTGTCCAGCTCCGGGGTCGGGGCGTGGGCGCCGTAGGGGCCGCCGTGCGGAGTGAGGACGAGCGCCGAGCGGCCGTTCGCGCCCGGCGGCTCGAACAGGAACGCCGGCACGCCGTCGGCGTCCACCTCGCGCACCGTCGGCGCCGGCTGGCGCCGCAGCCACGCCCCGCCGTGGCGGGTGAGCCGCCGCGCCCGCCCGTCCTCGACGGCGCACACCTCGGGCGGGTAGGCGTCGTCGGTCAGCGTCGCGACGACGCGGCCGCCGGCGGCGGCGATGGCCGACAGGGTCGTCTCGCCGGACGTGAGCGGAGCCGGGTCGCCGTCGAGCGGGACGCGCCAGACCTCGTCACGGCCGCGGCGGTTGATCGGCACGACCAGCGCGGCGCCGTCCCAGATCGGCGCCGGCATCTCCGGCCCGAGCCAATCGTGCAGGTCGGAGCCGAAGGCGATGGTGACCGGCAGGTCGAGGGCGGTCGTGAGGCTGCGGGGCTCGCCGCCGTCCCAGACGAAGAGCTCGATCTCGGCGTGGTCGGGCGCGCCCGCGACGTCGGTGCCGAGGAACGCGAGCGTGCGGCCGTCCGGCGACCAGGCCGGCAGCCGGGCCAGGCCGCGCAGCCCGACGGCCTCCTTCGGCTTCTTGCCCGCCACTGCCCGCACCGTGTAGATGCGGGGCTTGGGGTCGAGGTCGGCGTCGGCCCCCATCCGGGCGGCGAAGGCGATCCGGCGCCCGTCCGGGTGCCAGGCCGGCTCGGCGACGTCGTGGTCGCCCGTCGTCACCTGCACCGGCCGCGCGCCCGGGCGGGCGGCGACCACGAAGAGGTGGGTGCGGTACTCGCGCTCGCCGTCGTCGCTGCGCCAGTCGACGGTGCGGATCACCCGGGCCGTGCGCCGCTTCGGGTCGCCGGTCCAGAACCGGGCCGGGCCGGCCTCGGCGGTGAACGCGATCCGGGTGCCGTCCGGCGACCACACGGGGGCGCCGACGCCGCCGTGCGGCGCCGCGCAGACGCGCTGGGCCTCGCCGCCGTCGGGGCGGATCAGGTACAGGGCCGCCCTGGCGTCCTCTCCTCCCCGGTCGCTCGTGAAGGCGATCGACTCCCCGTCCGGCGACCAGGCGGGCGCCGAGTCGCTCCAGGCGCCGGTCGTGAGCTGCCGCGGCCGGCCGCCGCGATAGGGGACGAGCCACAGGTCGCTCTGGTAACGGTCGCCCGCGACCGTCCGGCGCGTGTACGCCACCGTCGCCCCGTCGGGCGACAACGCGACCGACCCGATGGCGGCCTGGCGGCGGATGATCTCGGGGGAGAGCGCGGGCATGGGCGGCGAGAGAATACTCAGTCGAGCACGACGTCGAGTGCGGCATCCGCCGCGCGCAGGGCCGCCTCGACCTCGGCGGGCGTCTCGCCGAGCGCGAACGCGAAGCCGAGATAGCGGTCGCCCTCGGGCAGCGGGACGACCGGGCGACCGGGCCCGATCGTGATCCGCACGTCCGACACTCGGGGGACGGCACGGGCGGCGTCGAGCCCGCGCACCTCCCGCAGGGTGCCCGCCCGCCGGATCGGCAGCATGATGACCCCCGAGGCCTGGCGCTCGCGGGCGTGGTCGCCGAGCGGGAGGCCGAGAGCGTGGCGGAGGATGACCTCCTCGAGGCTGACGCCGGCCCCGAACCGCAGCGCCCGCGAGCACAGCCCGCCGATCGAGCGCGCGGCCAGCTCGAGCACCCGGATGCGATCGCCGTCCAGGCGCAGCTCGGCGTGCACCGGCCCCTCGCGCAGGCCCAGTGCCCGGGCCGCCGCGGCCGCCAGCTCGTCCACCAGCCGCAGCCGCTCCGCCGGCAGGCGCGACGGCGTCACGTAGATGGTCTCCTCGAAGTACGGGCCCTCCAGCGGGTCGGGCTTGTCGAAGACGGCGAGCACCTCGAGCTCGCCCCCGCGCAGGAGCGCCTCGACCGCCACCTCGGCGCCCGGCTCGTAGGTCTCGGCCAGGATGGGGCCGTCGGGATCCTCGCCCGCGTCCGCCAGGATCGCCCGGATACGGGCCTCGGCGGCACGGGCCGCGGCCGGGTCGTCGGCGCGGATGACGCCCCTGCTCGCCGAGAGGGCCACCGGCTTCAGCACCGCCGGCAGGTCGACCGAGCCGGCGTCGTCGCCGGGACGAAGCACGCGGAAGCCGGGCTGAGGGATGCCCGCCTCCTGGAAGGCCCGCCGCATCGCCGCCTTGTCACGGGTCGCCGCCACCGCCGCGGGCGGGTTGTGCGCGAGCCCGAGCCGCTCGCCGGCGAGCGCCGCGGTCGCCACGCCGCCGTCGTCGACGGCCACGACCGCGTCGAGCCCGACCCGCTCCGCCAGCTCCACCACCGCCTGCGCCGCGCGCTCGGGCCGGCGTAGGTCGACCCGCAGCGCCCGGTCGCCCATCGAACCTCGCAGCGCCTGGCGCCGCTCCGACGCGACGACCACCTCCGCGCCGACCGCCTCGGCGGCCGCCAGGAAGTCCTCGGCCCGGTAGGTCGCGGTCGGCAGCAGGAGGAGCACGCGGGGCACTGCCCGGTACCCTACGTGGGGTGGAGACCGTGATGAACGTGACCGATGCGGCGGTCGAGAAGGCCGTGATGGTGCGGGCGCGCGAGACCGATCCGGAGCGCTACGCGCTGTGGGTGGAGGTGGTCGGCGTCGAGAGCGGCGAGTACGCCTACGACCTGTCGCTGCAGCCGCTCGCGGAGGCGCCGGCCGACGCCAGCGTGACCGACCTCGGCCGGATCTCGCTCGTCATCCCGGCCGAGAGCGTCGAGCTCCTGCGCGGGGCGACGCTCGACCGCCAGGGCGACCTCGCCACCGGCGGCCTCGTCATCCACAACCGCACACCGCCCAGCCCCGCGATCGGCGTTCCGGAGTCGGTCGACCTCTCCGGCGACGTCGCCCAGCAGCTGATCCAGGTGCTCGAGCAGCAGATCAACCCCGCCATCGCGGCGCACGGCGGCAGCGCCGAGCTCGTCGCCGTCGATGAGAGCACGGCCTACCTGCGCCTCGGTGGCGGCTGCGTCGGCTGCGGCATGGTCTCCGTGACCTTGCGCCAGGGCATCGAGGTGGCGCTGCGCGAGGCGGTGCCGGTCATCACCCGGGTCATCGACGTGACCGACCACGCCTCGGGCACGAACCCCTACTACGAGCCCGCCAAGAAGTAGCCGCGAAACCCCCGCGCGGGGTAGGCGCGCCGCCGGACACGCCGGTAGGTTGAGCGAAAGGCGGATCGCCGATCGCGGTCCGGGGCGTTCCACGGGGGTTTTACATGGGCATTGCCATCGTCGATTCGACGTCGGCGCGGTCCGGCTTCAAGGCCGGGGCGGCGGCACGGGGAGAGTTCCACTGCGGCGGGTGCGGATACGGCATCAGCGTGCGCCGGCAGCTGCCGACGTGCCCGATGTGCCGCGGCACCGAGTGGCATCCATCGCCCGGCCGGCCCATCCTGTTGGACGTCGACACGGCCGACCGCGAAGCGTAGATCCCGCTCAATCAGGCGGCTTTGCGGCCGATGACCGGGCGGTGGCGTCCCCCGCACGTCAACACGCGCTTTTCGCGCTCGCGCGCGCGCTCCTCTCCACGCTCGATCCGGACGAGGTCGCACGAAGGTTCGACGCGCATGTCCCCGACCTCGTCGGCGGGGCGGCGCAGGTATGGCTGCTGGACGAAACGGATCGCCTGCGCCGGCTGGGCGAGCCGGCCGAGACCCGTTCGCTCGAGCCCGCCTGGCGGGAGGCGATCGCGAGCGGCCGCCCGCAGCAGACCGCCGGGACGTTCCTCGTCCCGCTCGGGTGTGACGAGCAGACCGCCGGCCTGATCGAGATCGCGGGAGCGTCGGCCGCCGACCTGGCGTCGGGCGGCATGGGCTTCTGGCGCGACCTCGGCGGCCTCGTCGGCGAGGCGGTGCGCAACGCCGAGCGCCATCGCGCCACGGAGGAGGAGCTGCGCCGATTTCGCGCCCTGGTCGAGCAGATGCCCGCCATCACCTACGTCGACCGGGCGATCTCGGGCGAGCCGATCTACGTCAGCCCGCAGCTCGAGGCGCTCTCCGGGGTCCCCCTGGAGCAGTGGTACGACGGCACCGACGGCTGGTCGGAGCGCGTCCACCCGGACGACCGCGACCGCGCCGCCGCGGCCTACCGCGAGGCGGTCACGTCCGGGACGCCGTACCGCGACGAGTACCGCCTCCTCGACGCCGACGGCAACGAGCGCTGGTTCCACGACCGCAC
Organism: Gaiellales bacterium; assembly: GCA_036273515.1. GTDB lineage: Bacteria > Actinomycetota > Thermoleophilia > Gaiellales > JAICJC01 > JAICJC01. The sequence goes on along the minus strand of DASUHM010000069.1, from coordinate 70,561 downwards.
GGTCGTCGTCCGCGACGCGCAGGGGGCGCCGCTCGAGATCCAGGGCGTCATCCACGACATCACCGATCGCAAGAAGGCCGAGCAGGACCTGGTCGACTCCGAGGCGCGGCTGCGCGCCGCCGAGGGCCGCTACCGCACGCTCGTCGAGCAGCTGCCGCTCGCGATCTACGTGAACGACCTCGACGACGCCGCCACCCCGCTCTACCGCAGCCCTGCGACCGAGACGATCACGGGCCGCGCGCCGGAGGAGTGGACGGCCAATCCGGCGCTGCTCGCCGAGATCGTCCATCCCGACGACCGCGAGCGCGTGCTCGCCGAGCTGGCGGCGGCGACCACCGACGCCACCCCGCTCTCCACCGAGTACCGCATCGTGCGCGCCGACGGGAGCATCGTCTGGGTGCTCGACGAGTCGGCCGTCGTGCACGACGAGGAGGCCGGCCGGCCGCGCCGCCAGGGCTACCTGCTCGACATGACCGCGCACCGCAGCGTCGAGGAGCAGCTCGCCCACGTCGCCGAGCACGACCCGCTCACCGGCCTGCCCAACTGGGCCATGTTCCAGCAGCGGGTGCGCGAGGCCGTCGACCGCGCGGAGAAGGCCGGGCGGGGCGCCGCGGTGCTGCTCGTCGATCTGGACGATTTCAAGCTCGTGAACGACAGCTTCGGCCACGCCGCGGGCGACGCGCTCGTGGTGGAGGCCGCCCGCCGGCTCGTCGAGGCCGTCGAGGATGCGAGCGCCGTCTCCCGCCTGGGCGGCGACGAGTTCGCCATCCTCCTGGCCGATCTCGATCCCGGCCGCGGCGGCGGCGGCACGGGGCTGGCCGCCGACGCGATGGCCGACCGGGTGCGGGCGGCGCTGCGCGCGCCGGCCGAGATCGCCGGCACCGAGATCTACTGCCCCGCCAGCGTCGGCATCAGCCTCTACCCCGAGGATGCCGCCGACCCGGCCGAGCTCCTGAAGCGCGCCGACACCGCGCTCTTCCAGGCCAAGGCCGCCGGCCGTGACGGCCAGCGCCGCTTCACCCGTCCGTCGGACGACGCGCTCGAGCAGCTGGCGATGACCGGGCGGCTGCGGCGCGCGATCGAGGACGGCCGGCTCGTGCTCCACTACCAGCCGCTGGTCGACCTCGCGACCGGCGCGATCGTCGGCGTCGAGGCGCTGGTGCGCTGGCAGGACGGCAATCGTCTCGTCATGCCGGGCTCCTTCATCCCGCTGGCCGAGCGCACCGGCCTGATCGGGCCGATGTCGAAGTGGGTCATCGCCGAGGCCTGCCGCCAGAACCGGACATGGCGCGACGCCGGCATCGACCTGTACGTCTCGGTGAACCTGCCGCCGACGTTCTGGGAGCCGGCCGCGATGGGCGAGGTCGTCGAGACCATCGAGTCGTACGGCCTGCCGCCCGACCGGATGATGATCGAGATCACCGAGTCCGCCTTCATGAACGCGCCGCAGCGCAACGAGCCGGTGCTGGACGAGATCCGCGGCTGCGGCCTGCGCCTTGCGATCGACGACTTCGGCACCGGGGAGTCGTCGCTCGGCCGGCTCACCCAGATGGCCGTGACGACGCTCAAGATCGACCGCTCGTTCGTCGCCGACCTGCCCGGCGACCACGCCCGCGTGCTCGTCTCGACGATGATCCGGATGTGCGACGGCCTCGGTCTGCAGCCGCTGGCCGAGGGCATCGAGACCGAGGAGCAGCGTGCCTTCCTGCTCGAGCAGGGCTGTCCGCTCGGCCAGGGCTACCTGTTCAGCAAGCCGGTGCCGGCCGCGGACATCGAGCGGATCGTCCGCGGCCTCGCCGACGCGGCCTAGCCTCTGCGCCTACGCGGGCGGGTCGCCGTTCCGCGCCTTCCTGAGCATCTCGCCTGCGGCGACGACCGCCTGGCCCTTGTCCGCGAACGTCGCGATCGTCAGGTGCTTGCGGGTGTAGTCGTTGTCCTCGATGTAGCCGCGCCAGGTCTGCGACTGCTCGTCCAGCTCGACGCCGTCATGCCAGTGAAAGTAGTTCTCGTCGCTCATGCGAACCTCTCCGGAGTGAACGGCCGCCGACTCTAGACCGGGCGGGCGCCGCCCTCGTCATCCGGTTCGGGCGATCGTCCGCTGGGCAACGCGGGCGGGTCGGTGCACCCAGCCGGCGTCGGGAGCGAACCCGAACGTGTCCTCGAGGCCCCGGGCACCGGCCGGCGTCAGCCAGACAGCCCGGCCCCGCGGCTGCGGCCGGACCCAGCCGAGCCCGACGATGCGGTCGTGGACGGCGGCGCCGAGCGCGCCGGCGAGGTGATGCCGCTGCTCGCTCCAGTCCACGCAGTAGCGCACGAAGGGTCGCCGCGAGGCGGCGGCGCCGTCCAGGTCGACGCCGAGGCCGGCGAGCACGCCGGCGCCGCGTTCGGTGAGGACGTAGTCGACGTCGCGCCCGAACGCCGAGAGCCGGTCGTCGCGGGCGGCGCGGGGGTGGTACACGCCGTCGCCGCCGGCGATCAGCCCGGCGTCGATCATCGCCGCCATCAGGCCCGTGCCGACCTGGCCGGCAAGGTGGTCGTAGCAGGTGCGGGCGACCCGCAGCGCGTGCGCCTTCGTCCCCTCGCGCAGCGACGTCGCCGGCGCCGGCGGCGCCAGCCGGGCCATCGCCTCGAGCAGGCTGGCAACGTCCGGGCCGGCGATGCGGTAGTAGCGGTGGCGGCCATGGCGCTCGCAGACGAGCAGGCCGCCGTCGACGAGCCGGCCGAGGTGCTCGCTCGCGGTCGAGGCGGCGACTCCCGCCTCGACCGCGAGCACGCTTGCAGCGAGCGCCCGGCCGTCGCCCAGGGCGGCGAGGATCCGCGTCCGCGCGCGGTCCCCGAGGAGTGCCCCGACGGCGGCGATGTCTGCGTCTCCGGGCATGGCATCAGCCTAGACCCGGGACGCTTCGGTATCGGCCGAATCGTCAGGTGACCCGGGCGGCCTCGGCCGGCATGCGCTCGTGGACGCCGGCCTCGACGAGGGTCGCTAGCCGGTCGACCGCGTCCCACACGTCGACGTAGCGGGTGTAGAGCGGCGGCAGGCCGAAGCGGATGCTGTCCGGCCGGCGGAAGTCCGGGATGACGTTCGCGTGCTCGATCAGCGCCCGGCAGATCCGCCACGCGTCGGGATGCCGGAGCGACACGTGCGCGCCGCGGTCGGCCGCGGCGCGCGGCGTCCCCAGCGTGAACCCCAGGCCCGCCAGCCGCTCGTCATGCAGGTCGACGGCGAGCGCGGTGAGCGCAGCCGCCTTCGCCCGGACGGCGGCGATCCCGGCCTCGGCCAGCATCCCGGCGCCGGCCATGACTGCGGCGAGCCCGACCACGGGCGGCGTCCCGGCCAGGAAGCGGCCGATGCCCGCCACCGGCTCGTACGACGGGCCCATGGCGAACTGGTCGGCCTGGGAGAACCAGCCCTGGATCGGCGATCGCAGCGCCGCCTGGCGGCGCTCGGCGACGTAGAGGAACGCCGGCGATCCGGGGCCGGCGTTCAGGTACTTGTAGGTGCAGCCGACGGCCAGGTCGGCGCCGGCCGCATCGAGCGTGACGTCGACGGCGCCCGCCGAATGGCACAGGTCCCACAGGACGAGCGCGCCGGCAGCCTGGACGGCGCGGGTGATCGCGGCCATGTCGGCGAGGGCGCCGGAGCGGTAGTTCACGTGCGAGAGGACGACGAGCGCGGCGCCGTCGGCCGCCGCCGCAACGGCGTCCACGCCGAGCGGCGCGACCGGGTCGCCGGCGAGCAGCCGCAGCTCCCGTCCGTGCGCGGCGGCCAGTCCTTCCAGCACGTAGCGGTCGGTGGGGAAGTCGTCGGCGGGCACGACGATCGCGCCGTCGCGCGCGGCGAGGGCGGCGCCGGCGAGCTTGTACAGGTTGACGGTGGTCGAGTCGCAGGCGAGCGCCTGCCCCGGCCCCGCCCCGAGCGCGGCGGCGCCCAGCGCATCGCCGGTCCGGCCGGCCAGGTCGACCCAGTCGTGCCAGCCGGTCACGAGCCGCCTGCCCCACTCGTCGACGGTCGCCTGGAGCGCGGCCCGGGCGTCGTGCGAGAGCCGTCCGAGCGAGTTGCCGTCGACGTAGATGCGGTCGCCGTCGCCGTGCTCGAACCGGTCGCGGAACCCGGCCAGCGGATCGGCCCGGTCGAGCTCGGCCGCATGCGCGCGGGTCAGAGAGCCGCCGTCCACCGCGTCACCGTACCCCACGCCGCAGTCGCCGGATCGATGTGCTCGAAGTGGCCGTCGCGCTCGTGGACGACGAGCTTGCAGTCGTCGCCGGCTGCGACGGCCGCGGCGTGCAGGTCGCGGCTGAGCTCGACGGGGACCGTGTCGTCGCGGCCGCCGTGGACGAGCAGGGTCGGCACGCCCAGGGGCAGGCGCTCGCGCGGCGAGGCCGCGGCATAGCGCTCCGGCATCCGGTCGGGCGGGCCGCCCATCAGCTCGTCCGCCGCGCCGTCGCTCAGGCGCAGCCGCGAGGCCCGGGCCAGGTCGCTCACCGCCGCCTGGCCGACGGCGGCGGTCACGGGCACGCGGGGCCGGTCGCGGGTGGCCGCCCACAGGGCGAGGTGGCCGCCGGCCGAGTGTCCAATTGACACAACACGTTGAATGTCAATTGGGATGGTGGTGGTGGCGGCGGCGGTGAGGCCCGTGGCGGCGGGGCCGGCCAGCTCGGCCAGGTGGTCGATGCCGGCGGCGACGTCGTCGAACGTCTGCGGCCAGCCGCCGCGGCCGCCGGCGATGCGGCGGTACTCGAGGTTCCAGGCCGCCCACCCGCGCCCCGCCAGGTCGGCGCACACGGCGTCCATCAGCGAGCGGTCATAGCGCTCGCGCCAGTAGCCGCCGTGGAGGACGACCGCGACCGGCCACGGCCCCTCGCCCTCGGGCAGGTGGAGGTCGGCGACCTGGCTCGGGTCGCGACCGTACCGGTGGAGGGCGGGCACTCCCATAGCATCGCGCACCATGACGGATCCCGTTACCTCGGGGCCACGCGCCGACCTGCGGGCGCTGCCACGGCCGGTGTGGTTCCTGCTCGCGGGCTCGTTCGTGAACCGGTCGGGAGCCGTTCGGGATGGCGTTCAGCCTCGCGCCGATCGTCGGCCCGGCCGCCGGCACGGCGGTCTATGCCGCGAGCCCGGACGTGCTCTGGGGCGGCTGCATCGCCCTCGGCGCGCTGGCGGCGGCGGTCATGCTCAGCCCCACCGCCCGGCCGGCCTACGCGACGACGGCGTCGCGCTCGACCAGCGCCGCATAGCGGCCGCCCAGCGCGACGAGCTCGGCGTGCGTCCCCCGCTCGACGATGCGGCCGTGGTCGAGCACCAGGATCAGGTCGGCGTCGCGCACGGTCGAGAGCCGGTGGGCGATGACGATGCTCGTGCGACCCTCGCTGAGGTCGTCGAGCGCGTCCTGCACCAGCCGCTCCGTCTCGACGTCGAGCGAGCTCGTGGCCTCGTCGAGCACCAGCACGGGCGGGTCGCGCAGCACCGCCCGCGCGATCGCCAGCCGCTGCTTCTCGCCCCCGGAGAAGCGGTAGCCGCGCTCGCCGACGACGGTGTCGTAGCCCTCGGGCAGCGAGCGCAGGTGCTCGTCGATCTGGGCGGCGCGGGCGGCCGCCTCGATCTCGGCGTCGGTCGCGCCGGGCCGGGCGAACGCCAGGTTCTCGCGCACCGTGCCGTGGAACAGGTACGTCTCCTGCGAGACGACGCCGACGATGCTGCGCAGCGAGTCGAACGTCAGGTCGCGGACGTCGGCGCCCTCGATCCGCACCGACCCCGACCCGACGTCGTAGAGGCGCGCGACCAGGTAACCGAGCGTCGTCTTGCCGGAGCCGGTCTCGCCGACGACGGCCACCTTGCTGCCCGGCTCGGCGACGAACGAGATGCCCTCGAGGATCGGGGCCGCGTCGGGGTCGTAGCCGAAGCCGACGTCGTCGAGCTCGACCCGCCCACGCACCTCGGCCCGGTCGAGCGCGATCGCGTCGGGCCGCTCGTCGATGTCGACCGGCAGGTCGAGGTACTCGAACACGCGGTCGAAGAGCGCGAGCGACGACTGCACATCGGTCTGCACGGAGAGCAGCGACGAGACCGGGAAGAAGAGCCGCGTCTGCAGGGTCGTGAAGGCGACCAGGGTGCCGATCGAGATCGTCGGCCCGCCGGTCGAGAGCAGGTAGCCGGCGACGCCGTACATCAGCGCCGGCATGACCGCGAACGTGGCCTGGATCGAGCCCATCACCCACCGCCCGGCCATCCGCGAGCGCTGCTCGAGGTCGGCCAGCAGCCGGCTCTCGGCGACGAAGCGGTCGGTGAGCTCGTCGGTCTGGCCCATCGTCTTCGCGAGCAGCACGCCGGAGACGGACAGCGACTCCTCGACCAGCGTCGAGATGTCCGCGAGCGTGCCCTGCATCGTCGACGTGAGCGCGCGCCGCTTCTGGCCGATCCGGCGGGTCATGAGCACGAACACCGGCAGGAGCGCGAATGCGGCGATCGCCAGCCGCCAGTCCAGCAGCACCATCGCGACCGAGGTGGTGACGACGGTGGTGACGTTCGAGACGACGGAGGTCGCCGTCGTCGTGACGACCGTCTGGACGCCGCCGATGTCGTTCGCGATCCGCGACTGCACCTCACCCGTGCGCGTGCGCGTGAAGAAGGCCAGCGACAGCCGCTGCAGGTGGCGGTAGACGGCGGCGCGCAGGTCGTGCATGACCTGCTGGCCGACCAGGTTCGACTGCCAGGTCTGGGCGACGCCGATCGCCTGGGTGACGATCGGGATCGCGACCATGCCGGCGACGAGCAGCGCCAGCAGGTGGGTGTCGAGGTTCTGGCCCTTCGGGAGGACGTTGTTCAGCAGGTCGCGCAGCAGGAACGGCGGCACGACGCCGAGCGCGGCCGAGAACAGGATCATCGTCAGCAGCCAGGAGAGCCGCAGCCGGTAGGGCCGGAAGAGCCGAACGATGCGGCGGCCGTTGCCCCCGCTCACGACGCCGCCTCGCGCAGGTTCTCGGCGGCCCGCCGGAGCAGCACCGCCAGCCGGTCGAGCTCGCGTTCGGAAAAACCGTGGGTCATCGCCTCGTCGACCTCGCGGCCCAGATGCGGCAGGGCCGCGATCGCCTGGGCCCCGGCGGCGGTCAGCTCGATGCGGCGGCGGCGGCGGTCGTCGGGGTGCGGGATGCGCCGGATCCAGCCGCGCTCCTCCGCCGAGTCGATCAGGGCGGTCAGGGTCGGCGGCGTCACGCCGAACGCGCAGCAGAGCTCGCGCTGGTCGGCGGGGCCGGAGCAGCAGCGCAGCCGCCGCAAGAGCTCCCACTGCTGCATGGTCATGCCGTGGCGGCGGGCGATCCGGTCGGCGTGAGCCTGGGCCAGCCGGTTGACCCGGCGGACGTCGCGAAGCACCGCGTGGCGGGGGGAGTCGTGGTCGGGCGAGAGTGTCTGGGCCGGCGTATTCATTCGATCACGAAATATTAGCAGTCGAACTATCTGCCAGCAACCGGCCCAGGATCACCTCCATGGCGGCGTCCGCCCGCGCGTCCAGCTGCGCCGCGGTCAGGAGCTGCACCGGGTGTGGCACCCACACCATCCGGTAGCCGGGCATGCCGAGCAGGGCCGCCTGCTCGAGCGCCTCGTCGGCGAACGGCTCCGTGCCCACGCCGGCGGTGGCGACGCCCAGCCGCTCCAGCCGCACCAGGTCGTGCACACTGCACGACACGCACGATCCTCAATCGGCGAGGCCCTCGACGGCGAGGTCGGCCCGGGCGGCGATGCGCTCGACCAGCTCGCCCGCGGCGGGCCGGGAGAAGAGCGGCTTCGCATAGCGCTCCACCTCGGCGCCGCGCTCGCGCAGATGGCCCTCGATCCGGTCGAGGAACTCCGCACCGCGGTTCTTCGAGATGTCCAGCAGCGCCACGGTGCGGCCGGCCAGCGACTCGGGCCGTGGGGCGGCCGCGACCGGCGTACGGGCGGCGGGGTCGTAGGGGCTCACGTATCGCATCGCACCTCCTGGGTGACGGGTGACCAGTCCATGCCGACGCACGGGCCGAAGACCGCCGAGAAGCGGCCGGCCTCGCCGCCGGCGACGATCAGCAGGATGTCGTCGGGCGAGTCCCACTTGGGGACGAGCTCGGGGTCGGCCGCCTGGCCGACCCGGTCCGTGAACTCGCCGCGGCGGAGCTCGCCGGCGGGCCGCTGCACGGTCTCCCAGATCGCATGGCGGACGTCCGCCTTGCTCCATCCGCCGGCCGCCAGCGTGTCGGCGTGCTCGGGGCAGATGACGAACAGCGTGGCTGCGCCGATCGGCCACCAGTTCGGGCTCCATAGCGTCGCCGCCCCCCAGCCGAGCGCCGCCGCCAGCTCCTCCGGCGTGCGACTGCGGTGCTCGGAGATCGAGAGCGGGGCGTCGCCCGCGAGCAGCGTGACCGCCGATGCCCCGGCCGCCAGTCCGCGCTCGACGTGGAGCGGCGGCCAGGGGCTGCGCTCCTCGTCCTCGGCGATGCAGGTGCCGACCTTGCCCGCCTGGCCGAGGGTGGAGCGGTCGAGCCGGCCCGGCATGCCCTCGCCGGTGAGGGCCACGACGAGCCGAAGCGCCCGGCCGACGGTGGCGTTCGCGCGCGGCCCCGGCCCGAGCGCGCCCATACGTGAGTTCAGCCCGGCGGCGGCCCGCACCGGCCCGTTGACGACGGCGATCTGGCCGGCGGGCTGGGTCGTCACCGCCTGGCCGTGCAGGTTGAAGCCGGGCACGAGCATCGCCCGCACGGCCGCCTCGACGACGGCGAAGTGCTCCGGCCGGCAGCCGGCCAGAACGGCGCAGGCCGCCACCCGCTCGAGCGTCGCCTCGCCCATTCCGGGCGGCACCGGGCCGAGCGAGACCGCCGGGTCGCGCCCGTCCAGCATCGCGGCGACCCGCTCGGGCGTCGGCGCGACGGTCGGCAGGCCGTCCGTCCAGCCGAGCTCGAACATCGCCTCCGGGTCGTCGCCGCCGGTGTCGGCGTCGGCGGCGAGCTGGGCGGCGTCGTAGGTCGACTTGGCGGCGCAGCCGGGCTTGCGCGCCGGGGCCTCGCCGCCCAGGTCGATCCCGACCAGCGCCGAGAGCGCGGCCGCGTCCCAGCCCACCACGGTCTCGGTCACCTCGCCCCCCGGCGCGATCGCGACCGTCGTCGGCACCGCCTCGAGCCCGTAGGCGCGCGACGTCTCGTACGGCGCCGGCTCGGACAGCATCCGCCCGCGGAAACCCGTCCTCGCGGCGAGGCGGGAGGCGGCCGCCGGCGGGGCCTCGCAGACGACCGCGACTTCGGCGTCGGCGGCCGCCAGGCGCCGCAGCGCCAGCTCGCAGGTGGGGCAGTCGTCGGTGACGAACATGACGACGGCGGAACCGGCCGCGAGCAGGTCGGCCAGCGCCACCGGCGCGCCCCTCGTGCTCGGAAGCGTGAACGCCGGAGCCATAGCCGGAACCTATCGTGAAGGTGTTTCGCGGGCGAGGGCGAAGGGCAGGCGGGACCCGTGACCGAGCCGTACCTCATCGTGATCGCCGCAGTCGCCGGCATCATCCTCGTCCTCGTGACAGCGTCGATGTTCGGCGTGAGCCGCCGCGCCGTCGAGGCGGAGATCCGCCGCGTCGAGGAGGAGGAGCAGGCGGACGAGGGCGCCGACGAGCGCGGCGACAGGCACATGGCGGCCTGACGGCGGCGGTCCCCTACCCCGAGCCCGACCTCGCCGCCGGCGACGTCGTGCTGCGCCGCTGGACGTCCGCCGACGTGGCCTGCGCCGCCGAGGGGAAGGGCGTCGACAGCGGCAGCGCGCTGGCCTGGATCGAGATGCAGCTGCGGCGGCAGACGGACGGCGCCGGCCTCTCGCTCGCGATCGCCGAGGCCTCCTCCGGTGACCCGCTCGGGTGCATCTCGCTGAACGCCCGGCCCCGCCCGGGCGTCGCACCCGTGGCCGGGCCGTCCGAGGGGCGGCTGGCGTTCGAGACCCAGGCGGGCACGGCCGGCATCGGCTACTGGGTGCTCGCCCGCGCCCGCCGCCGCGGCCTGGCGACATCGGCGGTGCGCCTGCTCACGCGGTGGGCGATCGCCGAGGCCGGGCTGCGGCGGATCGAGGCCCTCGTCGAGCCGGGCAACCGGGCCTCGCTGCGCGTGCTCGAGCGGTCGAGCTTCCGGCGTGAGGGCCTCCTGCGCGACTTCCTCGACATCGGCGACACCGGTCGCCGCGCCGACGCGTACGTCTACTCGCTGATCCCGGGGGACCCGCCAGAAGGGGTCTGACCCGCTTGGCGGGTCCGGCAGCCTAGCCGCGCAGGGCCTGGTCGAGGTCGGCGATCAGGTCTGCCGCCGACTCGATCCCGACCGAGAGCCGCACGAGGGTGCCCGGCGTCGCGAAGGCCGAGTCCGCGGTCGAGGCGTGGGTCATGCGGCCGGGATGCTCGATCAGGCTCTCGACGCCGCCCAGGCTCTCGGCCAGCGTCCAGATCCTCGTGCGGGCGACGAGCGCGACCGCCTCGTCCTCGGACGGCGCCAGGAACGAGACCATGCCGCCGAAGCCGTCCATCTGGCGGGCGGCGATGGCGTGGCCGGGGTGGCCGGCCAGGCCCGGGTAGAGCACGGTCTCGACGCCCGGGTGCCCTTGCAGGAACTCGACCACCCGGGCGGCGTTCTCGCAATGGGCGCGCATGCGCACGCCGAGCGTCTTCAGGCCGCGCAGCACGAGCCACGCGTCCAGGGGGCCCGGCACACCCCCGAGCGAGTTCTGCAGGAACGCGAGCCGGTCGGCGAGCGCGTCGTCGTCGGTCGCGGCGAAGCCGCCGATGAGGTCCGAGTGGCCGCCGAGGTACTTGGTGGTCGAGTGCACGACGATGTCGGCGCCGTGCTCGATCGGCCGCTGCAGGTACGGCGACGCGAACGTGTTGTCGACGACGACGATCGCGCCGGCGGCGTGCGCGGCATCGGCGGCCGCGCGCAGGTCGACCACGTTCAGGAGCGGGTTCGTCGGCGTCTCCAGCCAGACGAGGCCCGTGTCGTCGCCGAGGTGGTCGGCGAGCTCGGTGTTGCACTGCTCCGCGGACAGGTAGGTGAAGCGGTAGCCCTTCGGCTCGTACACCTTGGAGAAGAGCCGGTACGTGCCGCCGTACACGTCGTTCACCGACACCACCCGCCTGGCCGGGTCGATCAGGTGCATCACCGTCGTCGCGGCAGCCATGCCGGACGCGAAGGCGAGGCCGTGCGCCGCTGCCTCGAGCGACGCCAGGCACTCCTCCAGCGCGTCGCGGGTGGGGTTTCGTGTGCGCGAGTAGTCGTACTCGTACTCGCCCACGGCCTGCTGGGCGTAGGTCGACGTCTGGTAGATCGGGACGGCCACAGCGCCCGTGCGCGGGTCGGGCTCCTGGCCGGTGTGGATGGCGCGGGTCTCGAAGTCCATGTCGCGAGTCTAGATGGCTAGGTGGTGACGGGCGTGAGGCCGAGCTGGCGGGCCAGCCGCGCCAGCGCCCGCTCGAGCGGCTCGGTGCTGCGGAAGCGGCCCTCCGGGTGCCAGGCCTTCGCCGTCAGCGTGCCCGCCGCCCGATCGGCCTTGATGTCGGCCCGGCCGACGATGCGGTCGTTGGCGAGGACCGGCAGGACGTAGTAGCCGTAGCGCCGCTCGGGGGCCGGCTTGTAGACCTCGATCAGGTGCTTGAAGCCGAGCACCCGCTCCGCGAAGGGGCGGTCCCACAGCAGGTTGTCGAACGGCGAGAGGAGGACGGCCCCGGCCGGCGTTGCCGCCTCGGGATCGGCGTCCGCGGCGAGCAGGACCGGGGCGCCGCCGTCGGAGACCTCGGCGCGGACGAGCTCGCCGGCGGCGATGACGTCGGCGACGGGCCCGCGGATCCGGGCGGTCCCGCCCTTCAGGCGCCAGTGCTCGACGACGCCCGCCTCGGTCAGCGCCCCGCGGCCCCGCACGGCCAGCACGACGAGCCGCCGCAGCACCTCGTCCTCGTCGGGGACCGGCGCCCCGAGGACGGCGTCGGGGATCACCCGCTCGGGCAGGTCGTACATGCGCTGGAACCCCTCGCGGCCGGCGATCGCCAGGTCGCCCGCGCTCCAGAGCGCCTCGAGCATCCGCTTGGCCGGCTTCAGGTTCCACATCCCGCCGGAGCGCTCGCCCTCGAAGTCGCGCGAGCCCAGCGGGCCCCGCTCGCGGATCGCGCCCATCACGTGATCGGCCAGCGCCGGCTCGCGCTCGATGATCGGCCCCCACCACGGGTGCGAGCGGTCACGCATGAAGCTGCGCATCAGCGGCCAGTGCTCGATCGGGAGCAGACACGCCTCGTGGGCCCAGTACTCGAACAGGCGTCCGGCGCGCATGAGCCTCGACACCGTGCCGGCCGGATATGTGCCGACCCGCGAGAGCAGCGTCAGCCGGTGGCTGCGCGCGACCGTCGAGATCGAGTCGAGCTGCACGCAGGACAGCCGTCCGACGACGGCCTCGACGTCGGCGGCCTTGCCCCGGCGCAGCCGGGTCGCGTAGCCCTGCGCGGCGACGACATGCCGGCGCAGGGCCGCCGCGGCGAGCTGCGTCACCCGCCGTCGCGCCGGTGCGCCAGGAACTCGAGCAGGTCGGAGCGGGTCAGCATGCCCGCCGGCCGGCCGCCGCGCACGACGACGACCGCGGGGCTGCCGGCGGTGAGATCGGCGAAGACGCGGTCGAGCGAGTCGCCGTCCTGGACGGCGGCGAGCGGCGGCCCCATCGCCTCGGCGACGTTGTCCTGCAGCGCGTCCGGGTTCTTGAAGACGCGGTCGAGCAGGCCGCGGTCCTGCAGCGCGCCAACGACGTCGGCCAGCGACTCCGGCGGCTGCGTCCGCACCACCGGCAGCTGCGAGATCGAGTAGCGCTGCATCAGCTCGATCGCCTCGCCCACCTTGTGGTGGGCCTCGATCGTGACCAGCTCCGGCATCTCGTGGCCGTGCTTTGCGATCACGACCTGCTCGACAGTGGGCACCGGCGTAGACCGTTCGAGGAAGCCGTACTCGAGCATGTAGTTGTCGTTCAGGAACTTGCTCAGATAGGCGCGGCCCCCGTCGGGGATCAGCGTCACGATGGTGGCGGCGTGGCCGAACCGGCCGGCGACCTCGAGCGCCGCGTGCACCGCGGTGCCGCCCGACCCGCCGACGAGCATGCCCTCCTCGCGGGCCATGCGCCGCGCGGTCAGGAACGAGTCGCGGTCGGACACGGTGACGTACTCGTCGACCAGCGCCGGGTCGAACGTCTCGGGCCAGAAGTCCTCTCCGATGCCCTCGACCAGGTAGGGGTGCATGGTCTCGGACGAGTAGATCGAGCCCTCCGGGTCGGCGCCGACGACGAGCAGGTCGGGCTTCTTCTCCTTCAGGTAGCGGGCCGAGCCGGAGATCGTTCCACCGGTGCCGACGGAGATCACGAGCGCGTCGAGCTCGCCCCCCGTCTGCTCCCAGATCTCCGGGCCGGTCGTGTCGTAGTGGGCCTTGGGGTTCGCGGCGTTCGCGTACTGGTTCGGCTTGAACGCGCCCGGGATCTCCTCGGCCAGCCGGTCCGACACCGAGTAGTAGCTCTCCGGCGAGGCGGCGTCGACGGCGGTCGGACACACGATCACCTCGGCGCCGAACGCGCGCAGGAGCGAGATCTTCTCCTGGCTCATCTTGTCCGGCATGACGAAGATCATCCGGTAGCCGCGCAGCGCGGCGACCATCGCGAGGCCGACGCCGGTGTTGCCGGAGGTCGGCTCGACGATCGTCCCTCCGGGCTTCAGGAGCCCCCCGCGCTCGGCCGCCTCGATCATGCGCAGGCCGATCCGGTCCTTGACCGAGCCGCCGGGGTTCATCCACTCGAGCTTCGCGACCACGGTCGGCTCGACGTCGCGCGCGACCCGCTGCAGACGCACGAGCGGCGTGCCGCCGATCAGGTCGAGCACCGTCGGGTAGTCGCGCGGCATCAGTCCGGCCACCGGAACGAGAAGTAGAACTGGCGCCAGGCGGACCACCAGTCGGGGCCGGTGCTGACGATCGTGCGCGGGTCGGTGATCTCGACGGCCGGGTGGTGGCGGAACTGCTCGGCGTGGTCGGGGCTTGCGAACTCGACCCGGATCTCGCACGGCCGGCCCGGGTCGTAGGGAGCCACTGCCTTCAGGTTGCCGAGCGCGCGCTTCGCCCCCTCCTCGATCATCGCGCGGGCCACGTTGGGCGTCTTGTGCCGGGCGCTGAACCGGCCGAGCGCGGTCTTCACCTCGACGGTCTCGAGGCCGTCGCCGAGCAGCTCCTTGCCCTCCCGGCAGGCGGCCTGATCGCCGGTCACGAGCAGGACCGGGCAGCCCCACGTGCCGCACAGCGCCGCGTTGATTCCCGTCTCCCCCATCTCGCGGCCGTTGAAGTAGAGGCCGTGCCACTGGGTGCCGGAGACGGTGTGGCTCATCTGCGCGTCGGCGGTGCCGGCCATCGCGTGCATGCCGACGAAGAGCGCGGCGTCGCAGCCGTCCTCGAGCGCGCCCGTGTACTCGGTCCACTCGCGCTGGACGACGAACTCGCAGCCGTCGTCGAGCAGGTCGGGCCGCAGCGAGTTGAACGACAGGTCGCCGCCGGCGCCGTGGCAGTCCATGACGACGACCTCGGTCGCCCCGGCGGCCCGCGCGCCGCGGACGGCGGCGTTGATCTCCTCGGTATAGAGGGTGCGGCCCTCCTCGTAGAGCGGGTCGCCCGCGCCGACCCCGCTCCAGTTCGTGATGCCGGCGACGCCCTCCATGTCGCTCACGATGAACACGCGCATGGGCGGCAACTCTAGATGATGGGAAGTCGTGTGCCGCAACGTCGCAAAGTGCGTGAACTTTCGGGTTGCAGAGCGCCCCGCGGTGCCGTAGCTTGACCACTGCGCCGTCGCGGGCAGCCGAGTAGGTCGAAGCCGGACGGAGGAGCTGTAGAGGTGACTCGAAAGCTCTTTCGGCCGGGGGACGAAAGGCCAGCCACGACGGCGAATCTCGTTGGTCCGGGGCGGGCGGACCTCCGGGGGGAATGAGCGGGTGCCCCGGTGCCGCGAGGTGCCGGGCACACCCATCCACCAGCGGCCGGACGGAACATCGCAAACTGCGTGAACTTTCGGGTTGCAAGCGGTCGCGCGGTGCCGTACCTTCACTCGTGCGCCGTCGAGGGCAGCCGAGTAGGTCGAAGCCAGGCGGAGGAGCTGTAGAGGCAACTCGAAAGCTCTTTCGGTTGGGGGACGAAAGGCCAGCCACGACGGCGAATTTCTGGTCCGACCTGCCCGACCGACATCTTGCCCGACGCCACCACCATCACCGTGCCCGCCCGTGAGGGGCATGCGGTCGAGCTTCACCGTGGCGACCGCATCCGCGTGATCGACCCGCGCGGCGGCCAGGTCGCCGACGTCTTCGCGTTCTGCGCCGGCGATCTGAGCGAGTACCACAGCGCCCAGCACACGCGCGTGTGGGTCGGCAAGCTCTTCCCGGCGGTCGGCGAGCAGTTCGTGACGAACCACCGCCGCCCGATCCTGACGGTCGAGGCGGACACCTCGCCGGGCATCCACGACATGCTGTGCGCCGCGTGCGATCCGAGCCGCTACGCGCTGCTCGGCGCCGAGGGCTGGCACGCGTCGTGCGAGGAGAACCTGCAGAAGGCGATGGCGGCGCTCGGCCACGAGGGCATCGTGATCCCGCAGCCGATCAACCTGTTCATGAACATTCCGGTGGGCGAAGGCGGCACGATCGGCTGGGAGCCCGCGCCAACCGGCGCGGGCGACTCGGTCACGCTGCGCGCCGAGATGGACATCGTCGTCGCGGTCTCCGCCTGCCCCCAGGACCTCGTGCCGATCAACTCGGGGGACCCGACCGAGATCGTGCTCGAGGTCAGCCGGGGCTGACCTCGACCCCGGGCGCGCCGGAGTCGCCGCGCGTCCGCAGGATGGCGGCGATCGACGAGGCCAGGAAGCCGAACGCCGCGATGCGGGGGGCGACGCCGGCCAGGAACGTGAACGCGACGTAGAAGCCGGCGTTCGGCTGGACCGCCCGCACGAGCGCTCGCACCTCCCGGGCGCTGACGCCCGGCTGCAGCAGCTCGGGATCGCGGGCGATGGCGTAGCTCAGGACGGCGAAGACGATCGAGATCGTGAGCACCGACGTCCCGTAGATCACGACGGCTGCCCGTTCCGCACTGGCGCTCTCGATCGCCTCGGCCACGATCCGGGTCGGGAACGGCAGGAATGACACGGTCATCAAGAGCACCAGGTTGATCCGCATGACGGCGGTGTTGGCGTAGCGGAGGCGGCGGAAGACGGCGTGGTGAAGCATCCAGATCCCGCCGATCGTCATGAAGCTCGTCGCGAAGGCGAGGTAGGCCGGCCACTGGTCGGCGAAGCCGCGGAACAGGTGCTCGTACGCGGACGGCGGCACGTCGATGTCGAGCACGAGCAGCGTGATGGCGATCGCGAACACGCCGTCGCTGAAAGCCTCGATGCGGCTCGTGTCCCACCGGTTCATGCGCCCGGACTTCTGCCCGGGGCCGGGCTATCCTTTCCGTATGCCGCGCGCGAACGACTTCCGGATGATGGCCTCGCTGCAGGGGCCCGTCCGCGTGCGCGCGTAACCACGACGACCGGCCCCGACTCGGGGCCGGAAGACGCCGCTCATCGGCGACCGTCGGCCCCGCGGGGCCGCGAAGGGAGATCCGATGAGCCGGTTCTACATCACCAACGCGATCGCCTATGTGAACGGCGATCCTCACCTCGGGCATGCGCTCGAGTTCGTCCAGACCGACGTGCTCGCCCGCCATCGCCGGCTGCGGGGCGACGACGTCCGCTACCTGAGCGGCACCGACGAGAACGCGTTCAAGAACGTCCAGGCGGCCGCCGCAGCCGGCCTGGGAGCGGCCGAGTTCGTGGCCGCCCGCTCGGCCCTGTTCGCCGGTCTGCGCGAGCCGCTCGCGCTGTCGTACGACGATTTCATCCGCACGTCGGACGATCCCCGCCACCGGCCGGGAGTCGAGCGGCTGTGGCGGGCGTGCGCCGCGGCCGGCGACCTCGAGCTGCGCGCCTATGCCGGCCGCTACTGCGGCGGCTGCGAGGCCTTCCTCGACGGCGCCGACCTCATCGGCGGCGTCTGTCCCGAGCACGGGACGGCGCCCGACCCGGTCGAGGAGCGCAACTGGTTCTTCCGCCTCTCCCACCACGCCGATGCGCTCGCGGAGGCGATCGGGTCGGGGGCGCTCGCGATCGAGCCTGAGCATCGCCGGAACGAGGTGCTGGCCGTCCTGCGGGGCGGCCTGGCCGACTTCAGCGTCTCGCGCCCGCGCGAGCGCGCGGGCGGCTGGGGCATCCCGGTGCCGGACGACCCGAGCCAGGTCATCTACGTCTGGTTTGACGCCCTGGCGAACTACGTGACCGCGCTCGGCTACGGCAACGGCGGCGCCGACCACGCCCGCTGGTGGCACGACGCGGACGAGCGCGTGCACCTGGTCGGCAAGGGCATCACGCGCTTCCACGCGCTCTACTGGCCGGCCGTCCTGCGCTCGGCCGGCGAGCCGCTGCCGACGCGCATCCTCGTCCACGACTACGTCACCGTCGACGGGCGCAAGCTCTCGAAGTCGCTCGGCGGCGCGGCCGAGCCGGCCGGCCTGGCAGCCCGCTACGGGACCGACGCGCTGCGCTGGTGGGTCGTCCGCGACGTGCCCCGGTCCGGCGACGCCGACTTCCGCGAGGAGCAGCTGGCCCGGCGGGCGAACGAGCTCGCCGACGGCCTGGGGAACCTCGTCAGCCGGACCGTGTCGTTGGCGGCGCGGGACGGCGAGGGCGGCGCAGATCGCAATTGGCACCCGCCGCGAGTGTCAATTGGGAGGGTGGCCGACCCGCGTCTCGCGGCGACAATCGACGCCGTCCCCGCGACGATCGACGCCGCGCTCGCCCGCTTCGATCTGCGGGCGGCGGCCGACGCGGTCTGGGGCGCGGTCGAGGAGGCGAACCGCTTCGTCTCGGCCCGCAGGCCGTGGCAGCTCGGGGGCGAGGAGCGGGCCGCCGTCCTGGCCGACACGCTGGCCGCGTGCGGGGCGATCGCGACCGAGATCTCGCCCTTCCTGCCGGGCGGCGCCGCCCGGATCGCCGCCGCGCTCGAGTCGTGTGACCCGGCCGCGGCGCGACGCGTGTTCCCGAAGGTCCTATGAGAACCCGATCTCACGCCCTCCCGCTCCGGCGCGTTCATCGCGTATGCCCAATTCCATCGCAGACCGCATCGCCGCCCTCGACTGGCCCGCCCTGCAGGCGCGGCTGGACGAGGACGGCTTCGCCCAGACACCGCCCGTCCTCACCGCCCACGAGCGCGCCGGGCTCGCCGGGAGCTTCGACGACGGCCGTTTCCGCTCGACCATCGAGATGCGCCGCCACCGCTTCGGCGAGGGCACGTACCGCTACTTCGACAACCCGCTGCCGGATCCCATCGCCGACGCCCGCCGGGCGCTCTACCCGCCGCTGGCCGAGACCGCCAACCGCTGGGCGGGGCAGCTGGGCGAGCCGGCCGACCTGCCCGCCGGGCTCGACGGGTTCCTCGACCGCTGCCACGACGCCGGCCAGACGCGGCCGACGCCGCTGATCCTGCGCTACGGCGAGGGCGGCCACAACGCCCTGCACCAGGACGTCTACGGCGACGTCGCCTTCCCGCTCCAGGCGGTCACGCTGCTGAGCTCGATCGGCGACTTCGCCGGCGGCCAGTTCGTGCTCGTCGAAGGCCGGCCACGGCAGCAGTCGCGGGCGCACGTGATCGACCTCGATCCGGGTGCGTTCCTCGTCTTCCCCACCCGCAACCACCCGGTCCAGGGCTCGCGCGGCTTCTACCGCGCGGCGATGCGCCACGGGGTCGCGACGGTGCTCGGCGGCGAACGCACGACCCTCGGGATCATCTTCCACGACGCCGCCTGAATACCGGGTGTCTGGCACCGGCTATTCAAGCCGGGCGCGATCGGGGCCGATGGGGAGCGGGTGAAACGCCCGTTCCCGATCGCCCTGCTCGCCCTGGCAGCCCTGCTCGCAGCCGGCTGCGGCGCCGGCTCTGCGATCCCCGCCGGCAAGGCGGCGCCGCTCCTGCCCAGCCCGAAGTTCCTCGTCCTGCACGCGTCCGATCTCGGACCCGGCTACCTCTCCCAGGCCAGCGCGACGAAGCCGATCACCCTCGCCCACGAGCTCCTGCACGAGTCGGCCGCCGCCCGCGCCGCCGACCGCCGCGCCTACCTGGCCGGCTACGCGGCCGGCTTCGCCCGCCCCGCCCAGGTCGGGATCGTCAGCGAGGCCATGACCTATCGCGATGCGGCCGCCGCCCGGATCGTGATCGGCGACGCCCAGGCGACCGCCCACATCACCCGCCAGCTCCACGCCCACACCATCGCCGTGCCGCCCGGCGCGCCGGGCACGCCCCGGCTCATGCTCGAGGGCACCCTCGAGGGCCTGCCCGCGTACGCCTACGGCTGGCAGCGCGGCGGGGCGCTCGAGCTCATCGCCGTCTTCGGCCGCCACGTCACCCTGTCGCGTCTGGTCGCGCTCGCGCGCACCCAGGACGCCCGGCTCACCGCGGCCTCCTAGCCGCAGACGGCCGGTGCCTGGCACCGGGAGGAGGTGCCAGGCACCCGGAACGGCCTAGCGATGCGAATCCGCGTAGGCCGCGAGCGTGTCGACGACGACCTGGCAGGCGGCCATCGCCGACTCGCCGTTGTCGTAGGCCGGCGCCACCTCGCACACGTCCATCGCGACGAGGTCGCAGCGGCCGATCACCGACACCATCGTGAGCGCCTCGCGTGCGGTCAGCCCGCCCATGGTGGGCACGCACGTGCCGGCGCAGACCGAGCTGTCGAGGCTGTCGACGTCGAAGCTGAAGTAGACGCCGTCGGTGCCGTCCGAGGCGATCGCGACCGCCTCCTCGGCCACCGCCCGGGCGCCGCGCTTGTCGACGTCGGAGACGTGGTAGACCTTCACGCCCGCCTCGCGCACGTAGGCGTACTCGCTCTTCGGGTTCATCGCCCCGTGGGGCCCGATGATCACGCACTTCGTCGGGTCGAACGCGTCGAGCTCCATCGCCCGCGTGATCGGGCAGCAGTGGTTGATCGTCTCGCCGCCGACGTCCGGCGCCGTGTCGAGATGCGTGTCGACCAGGATCAGCCCGTACGTCCCCGACGGGGCGTGCCGGTCGACGGCCATCGAGCCGCCGATCGTCGTGATGTGCTCCCCGCCGCACAGCACCGGCAGGGCGCCCGCCCGGATCGCCTCGCCCATGACGTCGGCGACGCGGTCGACGGTCTTCGGGGCGTTGGCCGGCACGACCGGCACGTCGCCCATGTCGCACACGCCGAGCTCCTCGAAGATGTCGAGGTCGTACTCGCCGTGGTAGGAGAGCGTGTGGCTCGACCAGTCCCGCACGGCCCGGGGGCCGAGCTGCGCCCCCGGGCGGGCGATGGTGGTGGAGTCGAACGGCATGCCGACGAAGGCCGCCCGCGCGCCGGCCGCCCGGAGGGCGTCGGCGCTGGGCTCGACCTGCGGCGCTCCCATGAACGTGGCGATACCGCCCACGAGGACCGAGTGCCAGCCCTGGCGGGTCTGCTGCGAAGCGATCGATGACATGCCGGCTCCCTCCTACTCGGGCGGGATCTCGGCGAACACCCTGTCCACCGAGACGCCGCGCTGCTTGCTGGTGAACCACGCGATCCCGTAGATCAGCGTGGCGGTCGGGATGATGAGCACCATCACCCAGCGCAGGGTCGTGCCCCACGTGTCGAAGCCCTGGATCGGGTCGTACCAGAGCCAGTACTCGCAGAAGAGGAGGCAGATCGTCGACAGGCCTCCCAGCCACGTGATGTTGGGGACGCCCAGCGTCGACCCGTTCCACGGCGACGCCTGCCAGAGCTCACGCCGCCGGTACGGGAAGGCCATCGCCGCGATCGAGCACAGGACGAACGAGAGCACCCAGCAGAAGATCCCGTTCAGGGTGTTGAAGATCTGATCCACGTACAGGTAGAGGCAGACCTCGGACGCGACCCACACGAGCGCGATCGCGAGGATCGGGGTGTGGTAGCGCTCGTTCACCTCGGACAGCTTCCGCGGGAAGATCCCGTCGAACGCCCAGGCCAGGATCGCCCGGGTGGACGCCAGGAAGTTGATCGGCAGCCAGACGTACGTCCAGAGCACGAAGCTGACGCCGAGGATCACGATCAGCCAGCCCTGGTTGTGCACGACCGCCGCGATCAGCTCGTTGTAGGTCGGCGTCGAGCCGAAGCCCATCACGGTCGGGTCGGCGGCGCCGATCTGGCCGAGCACCGTCGTGCCGATGGCGTGGTTCAGGCCCACGATGAGCAGGAACATCAGCACCGTCACGTAGACGATCGAGCCCGGCATAGCCAGGAACTGCGACCGCTTCGCGTTCCGCACCTCGCCGCCGATGAAGCTCGACGTGATGGCGTACAGCGTGATGAAGAGCGGCCACACCATCGCGTACATCGTCTGCTTCAGGTCGAAGCCCGACTGCTGCAGGTGCTGGGAGGACTTGGCAGCCGCCCCGACCGCATCCTTGGGACCGCCGAGCCCGTGCGCGTAGGCGTTGATGCCGGCGACCGAGTCCGCGTGGCCCTTGACGGCCAGGATGACGAGGCCGACGACGATGCCGACCATCGCGATCGCGAAGCAGGTGTTCTGGATGCGGAAGTAGAGCCGCGTTCCCAGCGTGAAGACGATGGCGAAGAACGTCAGGAGGAGCGAGCCCGCCACGAAGATCCACCACTTGCGGGTGAAGTTGTCGCCGTAGCTGACCAGCCGAGGGCTCGAGAAGACGAACCCGAGCTCGCGGAACAGCCCCGACAGGCCGTACTGGGCCAGGTACGCGGCCGGGATGCCCGTGTAGGTGACGAGCCAGACGACCCAGTTCCACGACGACAGGAATCCCAGATACGGGTGCAGGGTGCGGCTGATGTAGACGTAGTCCCCGCCGGAGCGGGGCATCGCCGAGGCGAAGTAGGCGTAGACGCACGCCATCGGCAGCGCCAGCAGCCCGGCGAGGATGGTCGCGGTGACCATGCTCGCCCCGGCGTAGAACGCGGGCACCAGCAGCACGACGAAGGCGACGCCGATGCCGATGTTCTGGTTGTTCGTGTTGTAGATGAAGACGTCGCGGGCGGATGCCTCACGCCGTAGCCCCGTCGCCTTGCGGGCGAAAACCTGCGGGGCGTCCGTTGCTTCGGTGGCCAAGTCTTCCCTCCTTATCCGGTCACGAGCTGGCAGGATCTGATCTTGCGGCCGCGCAGGTCGACCACGGCCCCGTCGATCACGCCCTCCGAGTAGGCGCTGCCGGGGTTCACGCACGTGGTCTTGCCGATCTTCGCGATCGCCTTCGACTCATGGATGTGGCCGTGCAGCGAGAGCACGGGCTGGATCTCCTCGATCAGCGCCCGGACGGCGGTCGAGCCGACGGGCACGATCCGGGGCTCGCCGCCGTCCAGGACGACCTTGAGGTCGCCCGTCAGCTGCGGGGCGCGGTCGAGGGTCGTGTTGTGCGGGGGGCAGTGCAGGTTGAAGACGGTGTTCACACCCGGCTCGAGCTGGGCGGCGAGCCCGTGCAGGCGCTCGAGCAGCTCGGCCTCGGGCTGCTCGCGGGGGCTGTCCCACGGGGTCGGGTTCGTCCACGAGCAGGACAGCATCTGCGTCTCCTCGTCGAGCCGCACGACCCGGTTGTCGGGGTTCACGACCGTCGTCGACTCGAGCGCGCCGTCGATCGCGAACTCGTCGTCGTTGCCGGGCATGACGTAGCAGCGGATGCCGGTGCCGGCGAGGCGCTCCTCGGCGAGCGCGATCCAGCGGGCCACCTCCGCCACCATCAGGTCGGTGAACACGGTGTCGCGGTACTCCCGGTCGGTGCTCAGGCGGTCGTACTCCGCCCGGTCGCACCGATACGGGTAGAAGCCGTTGAAGCGCACGCGCTTCTCGAGCTCCTCCACGCCGTCGTCGGTGACCGTCTCGAGCCGGCCGAGCACCGTCGCCTCATGCCGGCCACCGCCCTTCGCGACGATGGGCACCATCAGCTTGCCCGTGATATCGCCGCCCATGATGAGCGTGTCGGCCTCGTAGAAGCGGGCGGCGCCGAGGAACTTGCGCCAGCACTTCTCGGAGCCGTGCACGTCGCCGGCGTAGTAGAGCCTCACGCGGGCGCCTCCGCGACGGCGGCGCGGGCACGGGCATGGAGCGAGATCGCCTCCCACGCGATCGTCGCGCCGAGCAGCGCGGTCGGCTGCCCGGGCGAGTCGTAGGCCGGCGCCACCTCGACGACGTCGCAGCCGGTCAGCGCCACGCCGTGCAGCGCCCGGACGAACTCGAGCGCCTCCGACGTGCTGGGACCGCCGATCTCCGGCGTGCCCGTTCCCGGCGCGAACGCCGGGTCGCAGAAGTCGACGTCGAACGAGAGGAACGCGGGCCGGTCGCCGACCGTACGGCGGACGAGGTCGCCGAACGCCGCAGGCCCGAGCTCGCGGAGCTCGCGGGTCGAGAGGACGGTGAAGCCGAGCTCGCGGGCGGCGGTGATGTCCTCCGGCCCGTACAGCGACCCGCGCATCCCCGCCTGCACCGAGCTGGACGGGTCGATCACGCCCTCCTCGGCCGCCCGCCGGAACGTCGTCCCATGGAAGTAGCGCTGGCCGAAGTACTCGTGCCAGGTGTCGCCGTGGGCGTCGAGATGGACGAGGGCGAGCGGGCCGTGCCGGCGCGCGAGCGCCCGCAGCTCCACCAGCGTGATCGAATGGTCGCCGCCGAGGACGACCGGGAAGATCCCGGCCTCGACGATCGGGGCGAGGCCCTCCTCGGCCAGCGCGTAGGTGGCCTCGGTGTCGCCCGGTGCGAGGGCGAGGTCGCCGGCGTCGACGGCGGAGAGGTGGGCGAAGATGTCGACCTGTTGCTCCGGGTTGTAGGGCCGCAGGAGCGCCGAGGCCGAGCGGATCGCCTCCGGCCCGAAGCGGGCGCCGGAGCGGAAGCTCGTGCCGGTGTCGAACGGCAGGCCCAGCACGGCCACGTCGACGTCGACCAGGTCGGTGACGTGGGGCAGGCGCATGTAGGTGCGCACGCCCGAGAAGCGCGGGTTGCGGAAGGCGTCCGCCGGCATGTAGCGGCCGCCGCTCACAGGGCGCCTCCGGCGACGGGCACGACCTGGCCCGTGATCGTGCCGGCCTCCTCGCTGCACAGGTGGGCGATCATGGCGGCCACCTCGTCCGGCCGGGCCACCCGGCCGAGCGGCACCTCGGCGCCGTAGCGGGCGCGGATCTCGGCCGCGCTCACGCCGGCGTCGGCGGCGTCGACGTCGAGCTGTGGTGTGTCGACGACGCCGGGCGCGATCGCGTTCGCAGTGACGCCGGCCGGGCCGAGCTCGCGGGCGACGGCGCGCGTCATCGAGATGATCCCGGCCTTGGAGGCGCTGTAGGCGCTCGCCCGCGGCCAGCCGGTCACGCCCCACCCGGACGCGACGGTGACGATGCGGCCGAAGCCGGCATCGGCCATCGCCGGGGCGCAGGCGCGGATGCAGTTGAAGCTCCCTGTGAGGTTCGTGTCGATCACCTTCCAGAACGCGTCGGGACCGACCTCGTCGATCCCGCCCATGACCATGTGCGCGGCGTTGCAGACCAGCACCTCCACCGGGCCGAGGTCGGCGCGCACCCGCTCGACCATGCCCTCCACCTGCGCCGGATCGGCCACGTCGGCGGGCGCCGCGTAGCCGGGGACGGACTGGCCGGGGAGGTGATTGCGTGCGACCCGCAGGCCGCGCCGCTCGAGCACGTCCGCCGTGGCGGCGCCGATCCCCGTGGCTGCTCCCGTCACGAGCGCCACCCTCATATCACCGCGCCCGAGTTCGGGGAGAACACGATGCCGGTCACGTAGCTCGCGGCGTCCGACGCCAGGAAGGCGACCGTCGCGGCGATCTCGGCGGGCGTCGAGAGCCGTCGCAGCGGCAGCGAGCCGAGGTACTCCGGCGTGCGCCAGGTGTCGGTCAGGAGGGCGGTGTCGGTGGCGCCGGGGGCGACCGCGTTCACGCGCACGCCGCGGCCGGCCAGCTCGAGCGCGAGCGACTTCGTGAGGCCGACGATCGCGCCCTTGGCGGCGCAGTAGTGGGCGTGCAGCTCGGCGCCGCAGAGCGCGAGCTCGGAGCTCGTGTTCACGATCGCGCCGCGGCCGCGGGCGGCCATCCGCGGCGCCACCTCGCGGCAGGTGTGCCAGGTGCCGCCCAGGTGCACGCGCAGCATCCGCCGCCACTCGGCGTCGGTGATGTCGGCGATCGGCGTCTCGGTCAGGTGGCCGGCACAGTTCACGAGCACCTCGATCGGGCCGAGCTCCTGCTCGGTGCGCGCGACGAGGCCGGCCACCGCGCCGGCGTCGGCGACGTCGAGCGGCAGGTCGGTGCGGGCGACCTGCATCCCGGCCGCCGCGAGCGCATCGGCCGAGGCGCCGCCGATGCCGCCGCCCGCGCCGGTGACGAGCGCGACGGGCCTACTCAATCGGGATCTCCTGGAACCGCTTGCCGATGTCGACGCCGCGGCTGCGGTTGAAGGCCTTGGCCACGAAGTAGATGACGAAGCCCGAGAGGAAGATCCCGACGTTGTAGATGACGCCCCACCAGTAGCGGGACCCGTCCGCGTTCTGGAGGCCGGCGTAGGGGTCCTTCCAGAAGATCACGAGCGCGGCCACGCAGGCGGCCAGCGAGATGACGCCGACGACCGTCATCACCGGGACGCCGCCGACCCGCCAGCGCACCGCCGACGACTCGAACACGTCGGGCAGGCGGTAGGGGAAGAGGATCGCCGCGATCGAGACCAGGCAGAACCCGAGGATGAACCCGAAGATGCCGGTCAGGGTCGCGAAGATGTGGGTGTAGACGTAGAGGACGAGGAAGGCGATCGACCCCGCCCCGACGAGCCAGATGGCCGCGAGCGGGGCGTGGGTGTTGTCGCTCACGTACGCCAATTGGCGCGGCATGACGCCGTCAATTGCGTAGGCGACCAGGTTGCGCGACGCGTTCAGGATCTGGCCCGGCAGCCACGTGTAGCTCCAGAACACGAAGCCGCCCAGGATCAGGACCCCGATCACGGTCGAGCCGCTGGCCGCCGCGGCGATCTCCGAGTAGACCGGCGTCGAGGAGAGGCCGAGGCTGGCGCCGAAGTCGTTTCCGAGGCCGTTCCAGAGCGTGAACCCGACGGAGTTCATCGCCGCCCACGTCAGCAGCATCAGCACGCCGAGCGCGATGCAGGCCGCGGCCGGGATCGACCACAGCTGCACCCGGGATGCCCGCCGCACCTCGCCGCCGATGTAGGCGGACGACTGGTTGAACACGAGCTCGAGATAGAGCCAGGTCATCGGCAGGATCGTGTTGCGCAGGTCGAACGACCCCTGCGGCGAGCCGGACTTGAGCGCGCCCTTCACGCTGCCCGCGCCGAACGTCGAGTTGATCCCCGAGACGACGTCGCCGTGGCTCTTGGCGGCGAACACGATGATCGAGAGCACGATGCTCGCCATCGCGAACAGGAAGAGCGAGTTCTGGAGCCGGAAGTAGAGCCGCAGGGAGCGCGAGAAGACGGCGCAGAGGGCGATGATCAGGAGCGCGCCGGCGATGACCGTGCCCTTCTTGCCGACCAGCGTGTTGCCCCAGCTGACCATGGTGCTCGATCCGGCCATGTCCCCCACCGTGCGCAGGAACGGCCCCAGGCCGTAGCGGGCGAAGAAGGCCGACGGGACGCCGCCGTAGATGAACCACCAGACGGTGTTGTTCCAGGACGACATCATCCCGAGCGCGGGGTGCAGCGTCCGCGACACGTAGACGTAGTCGCCGCCCGAGCGGGGCATCGCCGAGGCGAACATCGCGAACACGAACGAGAGCGGGATCACGAGCCCGAACGCGATCAGCTCGTTCACGTAGACGTTCACGCCCGGGTAGAACGGGATGGTGGTGTTGAACAGGAACGCCGCCATCAGCCCGATCGAGACGAAGTTCAGGTTGTAGACGAGGATGTCCCACCAGCCGGCCTCGCGGACGAGTCCGGTGGCCTGGCGCTCGAAGGCGCGCGGGGCGCCCGCATCAGCCGCGGTCATAGATGCCCTCCTCGATGTGGACGCTCGGCACCGGCCGGGCGTCGGTCTCCACGACGGCCGCGCGCGCGTGCGCGGCGATCTCGCTGAGCGGTGCGATCCAGATCCCGCCGGCGGCGCGCGCATGGTCGACGACCCGCTCGAGGGTGGCGACGCGCGAGGCCCGGCCGGACAGGAACGGGTGGCTCGTCAGGATCATGAGGCCGCCCTCGGCGGCGAGGGCGTCGAGCTCGCCCGTCCACAGGTCGAGCACCTTGGCCGGCGACTCGATCACGGCGCCGACATTCGGCTCCGGCAGGAAGGCGTACTGCTCCCAGTCGTCGAGCATCCAGTGGACCGGCAGCTCGGCCAGGATGCCGTTCCCGGTGTCGAGCAGGTAGGGGCGGTCGTCGTCCATCATGCTCGAGTCCCAGCGAAAGCCGTACTCGGCCAGCAGGGCCGGCGTGGAGTCGGTCAGCTCCCACCACGGCGCCCGGAATCCCTCCGGCCGGCGGCCGGTGATCCGCTCGAGGCTTTCGAGCGCGCGCTCAACATCCGCGCGCTGCTCGTCGTCTGAGAGGTCGTGATAGGGGACATGCGAGTACCCGTGGTGGCCCAGGTCGTGGCCGGCGGCGACGATCGCCTCGACCGTGCCGGGGTAGCGGTCGGCGGTCAGGCCGGGCACGAAGAAGCTGCCCGTGATGCCGTTGCGCTCCAGCATCCGCAGGATGCGGGGGACGCCCACCTTCGGCCCGTAGGCCTGGTGGCTCATGGTCGTCAGGCGACCGGCGTACTTGGGGTCGACCGCCAGGATGGCGGATTCGGCGTCGACGTCGAACGTGAGCGCCAGGGCGGCGCGGTGATCGCCGGGCCAGGTGAACCCCCCCATCGGCGCGAGTCTCATGGATTGGTGCCCCTGTCACAAGGGTCGAACCCTGCAACGTTGTACGATCGCGGTTAGAGGATCATCCAATGGCGATGCGTGTCTGCGAGCTGCTGGCGGTACCCGAGCTCGACCTCCAGGTCGTGGTCGCTGGCGACTTCGAGCGCGTCATCCGCTGGGTGCACACGACCGAGCTGGCCGATCCCACCCGCTACCTGCAGGGCGGCGAGGTCATCCTGACCACCGGCGTGTGGCGCGACGCGGGCACCACCAGCACCGGGTTCGTGGCCCCGCTCGAGGCCAGCGACGTGGCCGCGCTCGGCTACGGACTGCCGCAACCCGACGCGGTCATGCCGCCCGACCTGATCGACGCATGCGAGGCGGCCGGGCTGCCGCTCTTCGCCGTCCCGTTCGACGTGCCGTTCATCGCCGTCTCGCGGGCCTTCGTCGACCGGGTGTACGGCCAGCGCGAGGAGGCGCTGCGCGAGCGGGTGCTGCGCAACGACCAGCTGGTGCACGCGGCCGGCCACGGCGCCGGCCTCGACGGCATCCTCGACGTGCTCGACACGAGCCTGCGGCCGTGGATGCTCGGCCGCGGCCGGCACGTGATCGCCGGCGCCGCGACCGCCCGCGACGTCGCCTGCGTGTGCGCCGACCGGGCCGCGCTGGCCCAGCCGCAGCCGGTGACCGCGAACGGCTGGGTGGCGTTCCCGATCGTCGCCGTCGGCCGCACCGAGGCCCACCTGGTCGTGTCCGCCGGCAAGTCCGGCCTCGGCGACGACGACCGGGCGGCGGTCGACCAGGCGCTCCCCTTCCTCGGGCTCGAGCTGGCCCGGCTGCAGGTCCTGCGCGAGAACGAGCGCCGCCTGGCGGCGGAGCTGATCGACCTGATCATGGCCGGGCAGTCGCAGGCCCGCACCACCGCCGCCCGCCTGGCGACGTTCGGCCTCGACGCCTCCGCCCCGCTCGCCGCCGTGGTGTGCGAGTGCGAGGACGGGGACGTCGGCCTCGACCGGCTCGAGAGCGCGCTGGCGGACGCCGAGGTCGTCTCGGTCGCGGCGGTGAAGACGCGAGAGCTCGTGGCCATCGTCGGCTGGCCCGGCGACGAGGACGGGCTGGCCCGGCTGGCGGCGCGGCTGCACGAGCGCATGGAGGAGCCGATCGGCGTCGGCGGGATCGCGGCCGACTCGTCGGGCCTGCGCACGGCCGTCGTGGAGGCGCGCCACGCCTGCCGGTTCGCCCGGCTGCGGCGCGACGCCGGCTGGGCGACCCACGACCAGGTCGGCTCCCACTCGCTGCTGCTGGCGCTCCAGGACGAGGAGGTGCTGGCCGCGTTCCGGCGGGCGCTGCTGCGGCCGCTCGAGGAGCACGACGCCCGCCGCCGCTCGCGGCTCGTCGAGACGCTCGACCGCTTCCTCTCCTCCGGCTGCCGCTGGCAGGAGACGGCCACCGCCCTCCACGTGCACGTGAACACGCTCCGCCATCGGCTCGACCGGGTGGAGCAGCTGACGGGCCGCGACCTCGGCTCGATGGAGGACCGGGTCGACCTCTACATCGCGCTGCGCTCCCGGCCGTGAGGCCGCGGGGCCAGGCCCCGCCTATCCGACCTCTTCGGGCTCCTCGTACCAGCGCACCTTGTCGCCGACGCGGTTTCGCATCTTCCAGCGCCCGGACTTGGGCGCAGCCTCGATCGCCTGCCACAGCCGCTCCAGCCGCGGCTCGGCCACCTCGCGCACGTCGGGCGCCCCGTTGGCGAGCGCCTGGCGGGTGCGCTCGGTGTTCATCTTCGTCGTCCGCCACAGGCCCCAGTCGGCCGCGCACAGCACCCCGACCCGCTTCGCGTTGATCATGCCGTCGTCGCCGTCGCCCACGTCGTTGTGGAAGAGCATCGTGACGATGTCGGACTGATCCTTCGCGTTCAGCTCGACGATCTGCATCTTCGTGAGCATGAGCTCGGCCAGCGGCACGGCGGTCGGGTGCAGGTCGATCCGGTCGGTGATCGGGATCGAATGGCACATCTCGAACGCGCCGACGAAGACGTCCACCTGGCGCTGGTGAGGGACGTCGTAGTAGAGCAGCCGGCGGTGGCCGTTCGTGGTGTTGAACACCCGGTCGGCCTCGTAGCCCTGCTCGGTCATGAACGCCGAGACGGCCCGGCCGCGGCCCTTCAGCGTGACGAGGTCGATGTCCTTGTACTCGCGCACGATGATCGGCTCCGTCCCCGCCGGCAGGTGCGCCCGGACGGCCAGCCCGCCCACCAGCCGGACCGGCACATCAGCCTCGCCCGCGGCCCCGAGCAGGCGGTCGGCCTCGAGGACGATGTCGGCGTTCGGGATGGTGTCGGCCACGGTGTCGGCGGACAGGGTACACTCGCGCCCTATGAGGATGCAGGCAGCGGTGTTGGAGGGGTTCGGCGCACCGCTCGTCGTCCAGGAGGTCGACCTCGCCGATCCCGGCCCGGGCGAGGTGCTCGTCCGGTTGGAGGCGTGCGGCGTGTGCCACACCGACCTCTACACGGCGTCCGGCGCGGACCCGTCCGGCTACGCCCCGACCGTGCTCGGGCACGAGGGTGCCGGCGTCGTCGAGCGGGTCGGCGACGGGGTGACGCTGGTCTCCGCGGGCGACCACGTCGTGACCCTCTTCTCGCCCCAGTGCGGGAAGTGCGTCCACTGTCTCAGCCCGCGCACGAACCTGTGCCTCGCGATCCGCGACATGCAGGGCAAGGGCTACCTGCCCGACGGCACCGCCCGGCTGTCGCGAAACGGCGAGCCCATCCGCCACTTCATGGGCACGTCGACGTTCGCGGAGTACACGGTCATGCCCGAGATCGCGCTCGCGAAGATCAACCCGGAGGCGCCGCTCGACCGTGCATGCCTGTTCGCCTGCGGGCTCTCGACCGGTCTCGGCGCGGCGATGAACACCGCCAAGGTCGAGCCCGGCACGACCTGCGTCGTCTTCGGCGCCGGCATGGTGGGCCTCGGGGCCGTGGCCGGCTGCCGGCTGCAGGGCGCCGAGCGGATCGTCTGCGTCGACATGTCGGCCGACCGGCTCGAGCTGGCCAGGGGCCAGGGCGCCACCGACCTCCTGATCGGCGGCGAAGACGTCGTCCCCCAGATCATCGAGATGACCGGCGGCTTCGGCGCCGACTACACCTTCGAGGCCACCGGCAACGTCCGGGTCATGCGCCAGGCCGTGGAGGCCGCCCGGATGGGCTGGGGCCTCGCCACCGTCGCCGGCGTGGCCGGGAAGGGCGAGACGCTCGACGTCATCCCCCGCTTCCTGATCACCGGCCGGCGGATCGCGGGCTCGTCGTTCGGCGGCGTCAAGGGCCGCGAGGGCGTCCCGGCGCTGATCGAGCGCTGGCTGGCGGGCGACATCGACGTCGACCCGTTCGTCTCGCACCACCTCACGCTGGCCGAGGTGAACCGGGGCTTCGAGCTGATGGAGGCCCAGGACGGCATCCGCAGCGTGATCCACTACTCCTAGCCGCGCCGTGGACGCTTTCGTCTGCGTCACCTGCGGGACGCAGTACCCGCCGTCGCCGGAGCCGCCGCCTGCCTGCCCGATCTGCCTCGACGAGCGCCAGTACGTCGGCCACGCAGGCCAGCGCTGGACGACGCTGGCCGAGCTGGCGGCGGGGTACCGGAACCGCATCGAGGTGGTCGAGCCGGGCCTGCTCGGGATCGGCACCGAGCCGAGCTTCGGGATCGGCCAGCGGGCGCTCCACGTCGGTGGGCTCCTGTGGGACTGCATCACGCTGATCGACGCCGAGACCGAGGCCGCCGTGCGCGCCGCCGGCGGCGTGCACACGATCGCCATCTCGCATCCCCACTACTACTCGGCGATGGTCGAGTGGGCCGAGCGGCTCGACGCGCGGGTGCTCCTGCACGCGGCCGACCGCGAGCACGTGATGCGGCCGGACGCACGGGTCGAGCACTGGTCGGGCGAGCGGCTCGACCTCGGCGACGGCCTCGAGCTGCACCGCCTCGGCGGTCACTTCGAGGGCGGGACGGTGTGCCTCTGGCGTGGCGGCGCCGGCGGCCGCGGCGCCCTGCTCTCCGGCGACATCGTCCAGGTCGTGTCCGACCGCGACTGGGCCAGCTTCATGTACAGCTACCCCAACCTGATCCCGCTCCCCGCCGCCGAGATCCGCCGTATCCGCGCGCGGATCGCGGAGCTCGCGTTCGACCGCGTCTACGGCGCCTGGTGGCCGGCGATCATGGCCGGCGATGCCCGCGCGAAGGTGCTGCGCTCGGCCGACCGCTACCTGCGCGCGCTGGGCGAGGGCTGAGCGCCCGGCGGGTGCACCGGCATCGCCCCGGGCCGCGGGTTGTTGCCGATCGAGAACTCGTCCAGGTCGGACTCGGTCATCCCGAACAGGTGGCCGAGCTCGTGCAGGAGCACGTCGTGGACGGCCCGGCGCAGGTTCTCGCGGCGGCCGGCGGCGCGCAGGATCGGGTGCCGGAAGAGGGTGATCTCGGCGATTGGCATGCCCTGCATGGTCGACTGGCGGAAGAGGCCGAGCGTGCCTGGCGAGCCGGGCCGCTCGTCCTGCACGTCGATCGCAACGTTGGCGGCCCCGATCCGTTCCTTGATCCACGCCGGCAGCGCGTCGAGCTCGGCCT
This sequence comes from Gaiellales bacterium, assembly GCA_036273515.1. Classification (GTDB taxonomy): domain Bacteria; phylum Actinomycetota; class Thermoleophilia; order Gaiellales; family JAICJC01; genus JAICJC01. The sequence goes on along the minus strand of DASUHM010000069.1, from coordinate 38,016 downwards.
CGGCGACGGCCGCGAACTCGTCCTCGCTGCAGTGGAGCGTCACCCGATCAGCATAGGCCGGGCGGGCGGCGGCGGGGGCTAGCCCGCCCGCGTCTCGAGCAGCATCGCGATCGACATCGCGAACGCCCCGATCGAGAGCGGGATCAGGCTGATGTCCTCGCGCACGAGCTCGAGCAACGCGCCCAGCGGGAAGGCGATGATCACCGCGGCCACGTAGCAGATGATCGCGATCGCGAAGAAGAGCGGGTAGATGCGGGGACCGCCCATGGCGGTCCGTACCTTACCGCTTGAAGCGGCGCCGCCAGCCGCCCTGCTCGGGCTCTCCCTCGGTTGCGAGGACGCGGAGCTGGGAGACGTCGAACGCGGCGGGCCGGGCCGGGGTGGGCGCGTTCTCGGCGAGACGCGCGACGCGAGCCTGGTTCGGGGCGTCGATCTCGATGAAGCTGCAGCCGACGACGAGACGGCCGGACGCGGCGTCGCGCACCGAGGTCACGCGCACCTCGGCCTCGACGGTGTCGGCGAAGAAGCGGCCGTGGAAGGTGAGCCGGTCGCCGGGCCGCAGCACCCGGTTGGTCGCGAACGCGACGCCGTCGCGGGAGAGGTCGACCATCGTGCCGTCGACGCGGTCGCCGTCGACGACGTGCTGGCAGTTCACGGCGGAGAGCCAGGCGATGCCGCCGGCCGGGACGCGCGGGGTGCGGCGGCGGCTGGCGTCGGCGGTCACGGCCTCGGCGCGCAGGCGGACCCGGGCCAGGTCGTGGCTGTGGAAGTCGGCCTCGTCGACGACGAGGGTGACGATCCAGGGCTCGCCGGCCCCGTCCAGCAGCCGGCCGCGCAGGCGCATGCCACCGGCCACGGCGAGCCGCGGGGCGGTGACCCAGACCGTGTCGCCGGCCATGCCGGACGGCTGCACGGTCACGATCGCGCCGTCGTCCGACTCGAGATCGGCGGCGAGGCCGGAGAAGAGCATCGAGATCGCCTGCTGACGGGACAGGGAGGACATGTCTATCGACGTAATCGGCGCAAAGTGCGCACAACATGAGTGCCGGTGACTGCGCCTGCGTCCGTACGGGTATCTACACTCCCGGCTTCGCTCTGGCCGCTGGGGGTGTGCCGAAGGCCGGAGCACACGGGCCCGATCGCCGGAGGCGCAAAGGCGCGCCGGAACAGCGATCGGAAGCAACACCGCGGAGTCCCCACACGGGGGCGTTCGCCTGCGCGGCTGGTCAAAGAGGGCGTCCAGCCGGCAGTGCTCTTGCTGTCGATGAAGGAGAGAAGCCCTGAAGGTCAAAATCGCCGCCGCGACGGTGCTCGCGGCCACAACGATCACAGCACCGAGTGCACTCGCCTCCCAACCTGGCTTCGTCCCGTGGTGGCAGGCTCCCCATCCCAAGCTCGTCCACAAGCTGCGCCAGGAGATTCGCCTCCGGCGTGACCGGGCGGTCAACCGGGCGTGGAAGCTCGGCATCATCCTGACTCCTCATAGCCGCGAGCGGCTCACGGTCGACGTGGCGGCGCTCGAGGCGATGGATGCCCGCTGGCACCTGCGCGCGCACAAGTACCGCGCGGAGCTGCGCCTGCGGGCGCCGGTGTACGCGGACCTCGCGTGCATCCACAGCTACGAGGGCTCCTGGTGGGCGTACTCGCCCGCGGGCCCGTACTACGGCGGATACCAGATGGACCCGTCGTTCGAGCAGACCTACGGCCCCGGCTACGTGGGCATCTGGGGGGACGCCAACAGCTGGCCCGCCCCGATGCAGACGGCCGCGGCCTACCGGGCGACGCTCGCGGTCGGGTTCTCGCCGTGGCCGAGCTCGGCCGCGGCCTGCGGGCTTCTCTGACCGCCGGACCGGCGGGGCGCGGACACACCAGTCCGCGCCCCGCGAGGTTCCGGTTTGCCGCTTTAGTGAATATTCACTAACCTGGGCGGATGGTCGTCGACTACACCCGGCTCACGGCCGAGGAGCGCCGCCGCGCGATCCTCGCCGCGGCCCGCCACGAGTTCGCCTCGCGGGGGTTCCGCGGCGCCCGCACCGCCACCATCGCGTCCGGCGCGGGCTGCTCCGAGCCGACGCTCTACAAGCACTTCCCGTCGAAGCAGGCCCTGTTCGCCGCCGTCCTGCGGGACGCCACCGAGTCGATGAAGGAGATGGTGGACGCGCTCAAGGTCGAGGCGGGCGATGCGATGTCGGGGATGCTGGCCGTGGCCGAGCGGGCCACGAGCGACCCTCTCATCATCGAGACCATCCGCCTGCGGACGCTCGCGGCCGGCCTCGTGGACGACCCCCAGGTGCGCGCCGCGCTCACCGCGAGCGTGGACGAGGTGCGGGGGCGGATGTCCGCGCACATCGCCGCCGGCCAGGCGGCGGGCGAGATCCGCGCGGACATCGACCCGGACAACGCCGCCTGGATCCTGTACGGCTACACGCTCGCCGGCGGACACGCCCACGCCGTGCATGGAAACGCGGCGCTGGGTGAATTCGTGGCCGTGGCGGCCACGCTCTGCCGCATGTTCCGCCCGAATCCTGCTGCTCCCGAGGAGACCCCGTGACTCACGAGAACGCCAACCACAAGTGGTGGACGTTGTTCGCCATGTGCTTCGCGCTGTTCATGATCATGCTCGACAACACGATCGTGAACGTCGCGCTCCCGTCGATCCAGCACGAGCTGAAGCCGACGCCGGAGAACCTCGAATGGACGGTGAACGCCTACATCCTGGTGTTCGCCACCCTGATCCTCCTGGGCGGCAAGCTCGGCGACCGGTTCGGGCGCAAGCGGATCTTCATGCTCGGCCTGGTCATCTTCACGCTGTCGTCGATGGCGTGCGCGCTCGCGCAAACGGACACGCAGCTGATCGGCTTCCGCGCCGTGCAGGGCATCGGCGGCGCGCTGCTCAACCCGCTGTCGCTCTCGATCCTGGTGGCCGCGTTCCCGCGCAAGCAGCTGCCCCAGGCGATCGGCATCTGGGCCGGCATCTCCGGCCTCGGCCTCGCCATCGGCCCGCTGCTGGGCGGCTTCCTCACCCAGCACTTCTCCTGGTCGGCGGTGTTCTGGGTGAACGTGCCGATCGGCGTGATCGCGCTCGGCGTGACCGCGTGGGCCGTGATCGAGTCGAGCGACCCGTCGGCCCGCTCGCTCGACATCGTCGGCACGGTGCTGATCAGCGCGAGCCTCTTCTCGCTCACATGGGGCCTGATCAAGACGGCCAACCACGCCTGGCTCGGCGCCTACACGCTCGCCTTCATCGGCGCCGCCATCGTCCTGGGCGCGCTGTTCGTGCTCTGGGAGAGCCGCACCGACGACCCGATGATCCCGCTGTCGTTCTTCAAGATCCGCGCCTTCACGGTGTCGAGCATCGTGGTGGCGCTCGTCGGCGTGGCCCTGTTCGGCGTCATCTACTTCCTGACCCTCTACTTCCAGAACGTGCGCGGCTACGACCCGATCCAGGCCGGCCTGCGCACGCTGCCGACCACGATGATGATCCTGTTCGTCGCGCCGATCGGCGGCCGGCTGTCCGGTCGCGTCGGCCCGCGCTGGCTGATGACGGTTGGCATGCTGTTCGCGTCGATCGGCCTGTTCGGGCTCTCGTTCGTGCGGGTCGACTCGTCGTACAACCTGATCTGGCCGTTCCAGATGCTCATGGGCGCCGGCATGGCGCTGACGATGCCCGCCGTCTCGGCGACCGGCATGGCGGCGGTCGAGCGCACCAAGGCCGGCATCGCCTCCGGCGTCATCAACGCGTCGCGCCAGGTCGGCGGCGCGCTCGGCATCGCCGTGCTCGGCGGGATCGGCACGACCCTCGCCGCGAGCATGTGGACCGACCGGATCTCGGGCCTTCCGCCGCAGCTGCAGTCGGCGGCCGAGCGGCTGACGCCGCTGGTGCAGGGCGGCCAGGGCAAGCAGATCCTGGCCATCACCCACAGCCAGGCGGCCCAGACCGCCGCGCTCGAGTCGTTCGTGCACGGCGTCGAGTGGGCGCTCCGCGCGGGCGCCGGGCTCACCTTCGCGGCGGCGCTCGTGGCCGGGATCGGCCTCGCCCACATGAAGGCGCCGGCCGCGGCGGAAGCGCCTGCGGGCGAGGGCGCTGAGGCGGCCGAGGCGCCGCCCGCGATCGTGGAGATGTAGGTGGCGGAGCGCGACCGCGAGGCGGCGGCGCTCGACCACGTGCAGGTGGCGATACCGCCGGGCGGCGAGGATGCCGCCCGGCGGTTCTACGCCGGGCTGCTCGGCCTGCGCGAGATGGAGAAGCCCGAGCCGATGCGGGCGACCGGTGGCGTCTGGTTCGAGCCCGGCCTGCACCTGGGCGTCGAGCGGGAGTTCACGCCCGCCCGCAAGGCCCACCCTGGCCTGCGCATGCGCGACCTCGACGCCGTCGCCACCCGGCTCGAGGCGGCCGGCGCCGACGTCGAGTGGGACGAGCGCTGGCCGGGCGTCCGCCGCTTCTACACGCGCGACCCGTTCGGGAACAGGCTCGAGCTGTTGGCGGACGAAGGCCGGTTGCCGTAGGGATCACCGATGGGGCGTCGAAGGAGCGCGCCATGAACGCCGGGACACTTCACCCGGGCGGTTCAGCACCAGATCTACCCCCATCGCGCCGAGGCGCTGTGGGCGACCGCCCCGACTCGGGGACGCACTCGGAAGCGCCTACTCCCGTCCGGCAACAGGCTCGAGCTGCTCGCCGGCGAGGTCTAGGCGGCGCAGATGGCCTGGCTGGTGAACGTGGTCGCGCCCGGGCGCTGGTTGACGGCCTCGCCGAACCATCCGTGGCGATCCTCGTCCAGCGACCCGGCGATCGCGATGTCGAAGCCCGGGTTCACGACCTGGAGGCCTCCGCCCAGGATGGACGTCCCGGTGGGGCAGACGGGCGTCAGCGCCGGGTCGTCGACCCCCATGTCGGTCTCGGACTGCGACACGATGGTGTACTTCGCCGGCTTGGCGCCACATACCGCGAAGGCCGTGACCTGCTGATCGGCATCCGACGTGTTGGCCATGGATGCCGTATACCGGTGCGGTCCGAGCGGGCCGGCGCTCGTCAAGAGATTCGCGGTCGTGTCGGAGGTCGAGAACGCGCCTCCGCTCAGGACGACGGTGCCGGTCGGGCAGCTGACCGTGGCCGGCGAGGTGGTGTGCGGCGGGTTGTCCGCGGTGGCGAACGCGATCTTGTAGCCCTTCGGCTTGTTCGCGCACATGACGTCCACCCGGAACGTCTGCGCGGCGCCCGAGGCGTTGTTGACCCGCGCCCGCCAGCCTCCCGTGACGGGCTCGGAGGTCTCGAGGCTCACGCCGATCGCCGCGAAGCCGTTCGTGAAGCTCGCGCCGCCGCCCCACGGCACGGTGCCGGTCGGGCAGTTCGCCTGCCCGGTGGTGTCGAGGATCGACGCCGGCGCCGGGAGGTCGGCGGTGCGCACGATGCGATAGCCGGGCGGGGCGGTCGCGGCAGCCTCAACCGGCGCCGCCGTCCCCGCGACGAGTCCCGCCACGCCCGGCATCACCACCAGCGCGCCCGTGAGAATCCTGCGTATGTGCATGTCAGTCCTTTGATGAGTCGACAGGAAGTTCGTTGGGATACGGGCCCGTGCCGGCCACGGATTGAGACGGCCGTCACACCGCGCGGGCGGACGAGCGTCTCGGCTACCGGCTCCCGCGCCGCTGGTGGCGGCAGGGCCTTGCGACCGAGGCATCCCTGGCGCTCCTACGGCATGCGTTCGAGACCGTGGGCGTCCCGCCGGGTGATCGCCCAGACAATGGCTGCGAACCGACTACCCCGAGTTCGACGACCCGCTCCCCGGCGCCGAGCAGGGCGAGGTCGAGTACGAGATCACCCGAGCCGTGTGACAGAGAGGCAACACGCACCAGAAGGGGTCTGACCCCGTTTGGTGCGGCCCGAGCCGCCATTCGGGCTCTGACCCCGTCTATTCGGCCTACGGGGCGCGGCGCTCGTTCGCGATGAACGCCGAGTGCGTGATCGGCATCTTCTCGCCGAACAGCTGCTCGCAGGCCGCCGCGTAGCGGCGGATCTCGCGCTGGGCGGTGACGGCGTTTCGCAGCGAGAGGAAGTTCATCAGGCTGCGCGCGTTGACCGTCCAGTAAAACTGGGTGTAGATCGCGACCGGAAGGACGTTCCGCGCGACCTCCTTGGCGACGCCCTGCTCCAGCAGGTCGACGTAGGTCGCGTAGGCCTGCTCGTAGACCGCCCGCTGCGATTCGCGGGCGTGCTCGGCGAGCTCCGGGTCGACCGGGTCAAAGCTGTACGCGCCCGGCTTTCCGACCTGCGTCCGCACGTCCTCGGGCTCGGGGATGTAGAACTCGGAGTCGAGCTGCGAGTAGCGGGCGCTCCACTCGTTGAACGAGCCGATCCGGTGCCGGGCCCACTCGCGCATCACGAAGATCGGCAGCTTCACGTGGAACCGGAACGCGTTGTGCTCGAACGGCGTGCCGTGGCGCTCGCGCATCAGGAACCGGATCAGGCCCTGGTCACGCTCGTCGAGATGGTCGGAGCGCTGGGCGAACGAGACGCGGGCCGCGTTCACGACCGAGAGGTCGTCGGCCATGGCGCCGTCGAGCCGGACGAAGCCGTGGTCGAGAACCGGGATCGCGCCTGGCTCTGCTCGCTCGTCCACCATCTTCCCCGCGTCGACCACATCGGTGCTCATCCCTGTCCATGCTACTCCCGCGGGCGGCTGTGGTAGGTGTCCCACCGATGCCACGCGCCGCCGTCTGCCACGCCTTCTCCGAGCCGCTGACCGTGGAGGAGGTGACGCTCGACCCGCCCGCCGCGGACGAGGTGCGCGTCCGGGTGACGGCCTGCGCGATCTGCCACAGCGACGTCGCCTACGCCGCCGGCGCCTGGGGCGGTCAGCTCCCGGCGGTGTTCGGGCACGAGGCCTGCGGGATCGTCGTCGAGACGGGGCCAGGCGCGGCGCCGGCCGAGGGCGACCGCGTCGTCGTCAGCCTCGTGCGCAGCTGCGGCGCCTGCGCTCGCTGCCGCGAGGGCGCCCCGGCCCTGTGCGCGGCCCGCTTCCGGCTCGACGAGCTGTCGCCGATCCGGCTCGGCGACGGCCGCCGCGCCGCCCAGGGCATGCGCTGCGGCACCTTCGCCGACGAGGCGGTCGTGCACGCGTCGCAGGCCGTGCCCGTCCCCGACGGGGTGCCGGACACGAGCGCCTGCCTGATCGCCTGCGCCGTCATGACCGGCTTCGGCGCCGCCGTCCGCGACGCCGGCATCGGGCCGGGCGCCCGCGTCGTCGTGCTCGGCGCGGGCGGCGTCGGCCTGAACGCCGTGCAGGGCGCCGCCATCGCCGGCGCCGGCGAGGTGATCGCGATCGACGTCTCGGCGGCGAAGCTGGCCGCGGCGGCCGCGCTCGGCGCAACGCGTGGCATCGACGCGACGGCGACCGACTCGGTTACGGCCGTCACGGAGGTCACGGGCGGCGGCGCAGACGCCGTGATCGTGACGGCCGGATCGGCCGCCGCGGTCGACCAGGGCCTCGCCTGCCTGCGCCGGGGCGGCACGCTGGTCGTGGTCGGGATGCCGCCGACCGGCGAGCTGGCCCGCTTCGACCCCGGCGCGCTCGCCCACGACGGCAAGCGCATCGTCGGCAGCAAGCTCGGCTCCGCCCGGCCGGCCGAAGACGTACCCCGGATCGCCGCGCTCTACCGCGAGGGGCGGCTGCGGCTCGACGAGCTGGTGACCGCCACCTACCCGCTGGAGGAGATCAACGAGGCGGTCGCCGCCATGCGCCGGGGCGAGGCGATCCGCAACGTGATCGTGCCGTGAGCGCGATCACGAGCATCGAGACGTTCGCGAGCGAGTGGGTCGGCTTCGTCCGCGTGCGCGACGGCGACGGCGCCGAGGGCTGGGGCCAGGTGTCGCCCTACCAGGCCGACATCACCGCCGAGGTGTTGCACCGCCAGGTCGCGCCACACGTGCTCGGCGGCGACCCGGAGGACGCCGCGGCGCTCGGCACGCGCGTCCTCGAAGCCGAGCACAAGTTCCCCGGCTCGTACGTCTGCCGCGCCCTCGCCGGCGTCGACACGGCGCTCTGGGACATGCGCGCCCGCCGGGCCGGCGTGCCGGTCTGCACCCTCGCCGGCGGCGGGCCGCGCGACCTTCCGGCCTACGCGTCCAGCATGCGCCGCGACATCACGCCGACTGCCGAAGCAGCGCGGCTGGCGGCGCTCCAGGCCGAGCACGGCTTCGACGCGTTCAAGATCCGGGTGGGCCGCGAGTGCGGCCACGACCGCGACGAGTGGCCCGGCCGCACCGAGGAGATCGTGCCCGCGGTGCGCGCGGCCGTCGGCGACGACGCCCGCCTGCTCGTCGACGCGAACAGCTGCTACACGCCTGCCCGGGCGATCGAGGTGGGGCGGTTCCTGGAGGCGCACGGCGTCGACCACTTCGAGGAGCCGTGCCCGTACTGGGAGCTCGACTGGACGGCCGAGGTGACCGCCGCGCTCGACCTCGACGTCACCGGCGGCGAGCAGGACTGCTTCCTGTGGCAGTGGCGGCGGATGGTCGGCATGCGCGCCGTCGACGTCGTCCAGCCAGACGTCTGCTACGTCGGCGGACTGACCCGGGCGCTTCGGGTGGCGGAGATGGCGGCCGCGGCCGGCCTGCCCTGCACGCCCCACTCCGCGAACCTCTCGCTCGTCACCGTCTTCGCCCAGCACCTGATGTGCGCGATCCCGAACGCCGGCAGCCATCTCGAACTCTCGATCGAGGGGCCCGGCTACTACCCGTGGCAGGACGGCCTGTTCGACCCGTCGATCGTCGTGTGCGACGGCCGCCTGCCGGCGCCGGCGGGTCCGGGCTGGGGCGTCGAGATCGACCCGGACTGGCTGCGCGCCGCCGACCGGCGCGCCTCCGAGGTACGGTGACGCCGTGGCGGACGAGCGCGTCGCAGTCGTGACGGCCGGGGGGAGCGGCATGGGCGCCGCTGGCGCGCGCCGCCTGGCCCGGGACGGCTTTCAGGTCGCCATCCTGTCGTCGTCGGGCAAGGGTGAGGCGCTGGCCGGAGAGCTCGGCGGCGTCGGCGTCACCGGCTCGAACCAGTCCGAGGATGACCTGAAGCGGCTGATCGACGCGGCCATGGAGCGTTACGGCCGCATCGACGCGCTCGTGAACAGCGCCGGCCACGGCCCCCGCGCCCCGATCCTCGAGCTGACCGACGAGCAGTGGCGCACCGGCATGGACGTCTACTTCATGAACGTCGTCCGCCCCACCCGCCTCGTCACGCCGATCATGGTCGCCCAGGGCGGCGGCGCGATCGTGAACGTCTCCACGTTCGCCGCCTTCGAGCCCGACCCCGTCTTCCCGACGAGCGGCGTCTTCCGCGCCGGGCTGGCCGCATTCACCAAGCTCTTCGCCGACCGCTACGCGCCGGCCAACGTGCGCATGAATAACGTGCTGCCCGGCTTCATCGACTCGCTCCCCGAGCAGGAGCAGTTCCGCGAGCGGATCCCGATGGGCCGCTACGGGAAGGTCGAGGAGGTGGCCGAACTGATCGCGCTGCTCGCCTCCGATCGGGTCGCCTACCTGACCGGCCAGAACATCCGCATCGACGGCGCGATCACCCGCTCCGTCTAGCCGACCAATTGACATCGCCCGCGTGTGCCAATTGGGAGGCTACGGGCGCAGGATGCGGCCGCCGTCGACGATGACGTTCGAGCCGGTGACGAAGTCCGACTCGATCAGGAAGCGGACGGCCCGGCACACGTCCGCCGGATCGCCGATGCGGCCGAGGGCGGTCTCCTCGTTGTCGCCGCGCACGCCCTCGGGCAGGAGCACCGGTCCCGGCGCCACCCCGCACACGCGCACGCCGTCCTTGCCCCATGCCAGGGCGAGCGACTTCACCATCTGGATCTGGGCCGCCTTGGCCCCGCCGTGCGGGGTGAAGAGCGGCCAGGCCTGGATCCCGGCGACGTCCGTGATCGCGACGATCACGCCTCCGCCGGACGCCGCCATCTGCCGGTGGGCCGCCTGGGCGGCGAACATGAACCCCTTGGCGGTCGAGTCGAACGCCGCGTCGAAGAGCTCCTCGGTCACGTCCTCGGGCCGCACGGGCAGGAAGCCGGCCGAGGGGCAGTAGACGACGATCTCGAGGCCGCCCAGCTCGACGGCGGCGGAGTCGATCAGGGCCGCCATCTGGGCGGGGTCGCCGGCCTCGGCCGCGAACGCGGCCGTCCGCACGCCGAGCGCCCCGATCTCGGCTCGGGTGGCCTCGGCCGCGTGCGCGCTCGAGTGGTAGCTGATGGCGACGTCGGCGCCTCCTTCAGCAAGGTCGAGGGCGATCGCCTTTCCGAGCCTGTGCGCGCCCCCCACCACGAGGCCGCGGCTGCCGTGGAGCGCGGGCATGGGGGGATATGCTAGCCAGAGGGTATAGACAGGTCGAAAAACCACTCCGGAAGGGAGACCCGCATGGCGTATGAGGTTCCCGATCTGCCGTACGACTACAACGCGCTCGAGCCGCACATCGACGAGCAGACGATGCGCATCCACCACGACAAGCATCACCAGGCGTACGTGGACAAGGCGAACGCGGCCCTGGAGGGCACGGAGTGGGCGGACAAGCCGGCCGAGGACGTGCTGGCGAACCTGTCCTCGCTGCCCGCGGACAAGCAGGGCCCGGTGCGCAACAACGCCGGCGGCCATGCCAACCACTCGCTGTTCTGGACCGTGCTCTCGCCCAACGGCGGCGGCGCCCCGAGCGGCGAGCTCGGCGACGCGATCAACTCCGCGTTCGGCAGCTTCGACGAGCTGAAGAAGCAGCTGACCGACGCCGGCGCGAACCGGTTCGGCTCGGGCTGGTCGTGGCTCGTCGTCGACAACGGCTCGCTCAAGGTGACGAGCACGCCGAACCAGGACTCCCCGATCTCGGACGGCCAGGCGCCGATCCTGGGCATCGACGTGTGGGAGCACGCGTACTACCTGAAGTACCAGAACAAGCGCCCCGACTACCTGGCCGCGATCTTCAACGTGATCGACTGGTCGGCGGTCGCCGAGCGCTACACGGCCGCGCGGTCGGCCAGGGCCACGGCCTAGCCATCCGCCTCCGGGCGGGCGGGTCGACACCGGCCCGCCCGCCCGGTCATACTTGACGCCGCCATGGCGACGGTCGTCTTCTTCCCCGAGGGTGCGTTCGGTCCCACGAACAACTGCGTGGGCATCGGCGACGTGCTGCGCGAGCGCGGCCACCGGGTCGTGTTCATCGTCGAGGAGTCCTTCGCCGGGACGCTCGAGGCGCGCGGGTTCGAGGAGCGGCTGATGCGGCTCGGGCCGAAGCCGGAGGTCGAGGAGGCGCCCGGCCAGTTCTGGAAGGACTTCATCCGCGACACGGCGCCGGTCTTCCGCCGGCCGACGATCGAGCAGCTGGAGGCGTTCATCCAGCCGACCTGGCAGGCGCTGCTCGACGGCTCCCGCTACGTGAACCCGCGGCTCGAGGAGATCATCGCCGAGCTCGATCCCGACGTGATCTGCGAGGACAACGTGCCCGCCTTCCCGGCCCTCGCGGCGAGTGGCCGGCCGTGGGTGCGCATCGTGTCGTGCAACCCGCTCGAGATCCGCGACCCGGCCATCCCGCCGGTGTTCTCGGGCTATCGGGCCGGCGACGAGTCGGGCTGGGCCGAGTTCCACGCCGAGTACGAGCGCACGCACCGCGACATGTGGGCCGAGTTCGACGCCTTCGTGCAGGCGGCCGGCGCGCCGCCCCTGCCCGACCTCGAGTTCATCCACGCCTCGCCCTACCTGAACCTCTACCTGTACCCGGCCGAGGCCGACTACTCGCGGCGGCAGCCGCTCGACCGCAGCTGGCACCGGGTCGAGTCGTGCGTGCGCGCCTCGGACGCGTCGTTCGAGATCCCCGAGCAGCTGCGCGGCGGCGACGGCGGGCTCGTCTACCTGTCGCTGGGCTCGCTGGGGTCGGCCGACGTCGACCTGATGAAGCGGCTCGTCGACGTGCTCGGCCGCAGCCCGCACCGCTACATCGTCTCCAAGGGGCCTCAAGCCGACCAGTACGAGCTGGCCGAGAACATGTGGGGCGAGGAGTTCGTGCCCCAGCCGTCGGTGCTGCCGCAGGTCGACCTCGTGATCACCCACGGCGGCAACAACACGACCACGGAGTGCTTCCACTTCGGCAAGCCGATGATCGCGCTGCCGCTCTTCTGGGATCAGTACGACAACGCCCAGCGGATCGACGAGACCGGCTTCGGCGCGCGCCTGGCGACGTACGAGTTCGCCGACGGGGAGCTGGCGGGGGCGGTCGACCGGCTGCTGGCCGACGGCGACCTGCGCGGGCGGATGGCCGCCATCGCGACCCGGCTGCAGGCCAGCCCGGGCACGGTGCGGGCGGCCGATCTCATCCAGCGTGTCGCTGCCGACGCCTGAGCGCCTGGCCGCCGCCCGCTGGTTCGGGGGCAAGGCGGGGGCGATCGGGCGGATAGAGGAGTGCGACCGGCTCCACCTGGGCGGCGGCGCCGCCCTTGCGATCCTGCGCGTCGACGGTACCGATCTCTACGTCTGGAGCGAGGGCGCGGCCGCGTCCGCCCTCCTCCAACCGGGGTCAGACCCCGAACGGGGGCTGTGGCAGTTTCGCGACGCCGGCGTGACGCTTCCGGCCGGCGCGGAGGAGCGGCCGATCGGCCTCGACCAGTCGAACACGTCGTACGTGGTCGGCGAGCGGCTGGTCGTGAAGCTCTACCGGCGCATCTGGCCGGGCGTGCATCCCGAGGTCGAGCTCGGCCGCCACCTCACCGAGACGGCCCGGCTCGACTGCGTCCCGGCCTTCGCGGGGTCGCTGCACTGGGACGGCCATGCGGTCGCGCTCGTGCAGGAGTACGTGCCCGGCAAGGACGGCTGGGCATGGGGCGCGGCCGCCGTCCAGGCCGGCGAGGTCGCGGACATCGCCCGGCTCGGGGCCGAGAGCGCGCGTCTGCACGCGGCACTCGCGAGCTACGGGTCGAGCATCGCCACGGCCGCCGACCTGCGCGGATGGCGAGAGGCGGCGGGCGCCCAGCTGGACGCGGCGATCGCCGCCGTCCCGGCCGACGTGGCCGCCGAGCTCCGCGACCTGCGGCCGCGCATCCTGGCGGAGCTGGACGCGCTCGAGTCGCCGGCCGCGCCGGTCACGCTTCAGCGCCTCCACGGCGACTTCCACATCGGCCAGGTGCTGCGGGCCGGCGGCGGCCGGCTCGTGGTCGTCGACCTGGAGGGCGAGCCAACCAAGCCCGTCGAGGAGCGCTCCCGCCCCGGCCCGGCCCTGCGCGACGTGGCCGCGATGCTGCGCTCGTTCGACCACCTCGGCCGCTACGTGGCCCGCGATGTCGACCCCGCCTGCGACGTGGACGGCTGGATCGCGCGGGCGCGCGAGGCGTTCCTCTCGGCGTACGGGCCGGTGGACGCCGGCCTCCTGCGCGCGCTCGAGGTCGAGAAGGAGACCTACGAGTTCACGTACGCGGCCGCGTTCCTGCCCGAGTGGATGTACGCGCCGGTCGGCGGCATGCGCTGGCTGATGGAGCACGATGGCTGACCTTCGCCCCGAGCTCTTCGCCGGAGACGTGCTCGCCGCGGCCGAAGCGCTGGCGGGGCCCGCCCCCGGCCTGGAATCGATTCGGGCGATGGGGGAGCGGGCGCGGCGCGTCCTCTTCCTGGGCATGGGCAGCTCGCGCTACGCGGCGCTCGACGCCGCGGCGCTCCTGCGCGGGCACGGGATCGACGCGGCCGCCGAGATCGCCTCGACCGGAAGCCCGCAGCCGCCGTCGGCGGACACGCTCGTCTTCGCGATCTCGGCGACCGGCGGGTCGGAGGAGACGGTCGCGGCGATGCGCCGCCACCTCGGCACGAGCATGGTCGCCGGCGTCACCAGCGTGCCCGCCAGCGCGATCGGGGCCGAGGCGGACGCGTGCCTCGAGATCGCCTCGGACGGCCCGAGCGGCGTCGCCTGCGCCAGCTATCGCAGCACCGTCGCCGTCCTGCGCGAGGCCGCCTGCGGGCTGCTCGTCCCGGCCGCGGCGCCGCCGGCCGGCTGGCGGGAGCGGGCGGCGGGCGCGATCGCCGAGCTGCTCGACGGCCGCGGCCAGTGGCTCCCGCGGATGCTGGAGCAGCTGGGCGGCGGCCCCGTCCACGTGCTCGCGCCCGCGGAGCGGCTGGGGGCGGCCGAGCAGTCGGCGCTCATGCTGCGCGAGGTGCCGCGCGTGCCGGCCGACGCCTGCGAGACCGGCGACTGGTCGCACGTCGACGTCTACCTGACGAAGCGGCCCGGCTACCGGGCGCTGCTCCTACCGGGGTCGGCCTACGAGGCGGAGATGTGGGAGTGGCAGGCGCAGCGCGGCTTCACGGTCGTCACGGCCGACGTTCCCGGCGAGGCGGACGTGCGACCGCTGGTCGAGACGCTCGTCGCCGAGCTGCTCGCCGCCGAGCTCTGGGCCGCCGACCCGATCTAGAGCCGGGTGCCGGTGACGGCGACCTGCTGGGGGGAGTACTCGAGCCACGTCGGCGGCACCGCAGCGCCGCGCCCCGAGCCGGCGACGCAGTAGGGCTGATCCGTGTCGACGACGATGGAGCGATAGCCGCCGGGCGCAAGCTGTCGGCCCCACTGCTCGCGCGACTCGTCCTGGGCCAGCCCGCCGGGCAGCGTGTACGTGTCGAGCTCGTGCAGCGTGTAGCAGGCGAACACCCTCCCGCCGGGGAGGGTCAGCCCGAAGACGCCGTCGCCGCCGAGCCGCAGGCCGGCTCGCGCCCGGATGGTGGCGCCGTAGCTCGTGTGGTCCACGTGCTTGCCGTGGGCGCCGGCCCATGCGGCCTCGCGCCGCGCGATGTGCACCATGCGTGCCCTGTCGCGCGCGGTCACGGCCGCGGTGGTGCCGGCGGCGACTCCGAGGCCGCTGAGCGGCGGCCGCGCCTTGTACCCGCCGAAGTTGACGTAGGCGATCCTCCACGTCCCCGCCCTGCGGACGACGGCGATGACGTACCAGACCGGGTCTCCCGTGATGGTGTTCGTGGTCCGCACCTGGGCGAGGAAGGCACCTTCGGGCGCGGTGCGAGGGATCTCGGGCAGGATCGACATGATCGTGTGGCCGGCCTTGGCCTGGGCGCATCCGCACCGCACGTCGCCGACGTAGGCGCGGTCTTCGGTCGCCGCGACGGCGGTCTCGACCCGCGCGACGGCAGCCGGGGAGAGCGCCGACAGAGCGGCCTCGCGGCGCGTCCAGAGCCGGGTCACGATCGCCTTCGCCGCAGCCGGGGTCAGGCGCCCCGAGGTCGCGGTGGCCGACGAGGCCGGCGGCGAGGCGGCCGGTGCAGGGCCGGCGGGCGCCGGGCTCGATCCGCCGCACCCCGACGCGAGGGCACCCGCGGCGGTGAGAAGGATTGCAAGGCGGGTCGGGTGCACGCCCGTTGTATCGGCACCCGATCGACGCGCCTTGAATAGCCGGTGCCAGGCACCGGCTATTCAGCGCGTCAGCCTTCGAGCCAGTCGCGCGCCGTCGTGTGGCGCGGTGCGCCGCCGTTTCGGTGCTCGAGGTCGGAGCGCAGCTCCGCGACCGTGCCGTGGCGCTCGGCCAGGACGTCGTGGTTGTGGATCGTCTCGTGGTTGACCTGGCGCGCGAGCAGGAAGCAGCCGTCCGAGAGGTCGTCGTAGCGCTCGAACGCGCCGGCCACCATCAGCCGCACCGAATCCTCGACGAAGCGCGGGTGCAGGTGGGCCTGCTCGACGACGTGCAGCTCGTCCGGCCGCTTGAGCAGCTCGAACACCGGCGCGCTCATCGAGTTCTCGGCGATCGCGATCAGGTCGCGGGCGTCGATCTCGCGGCGGGTGCCGACGAGCAGCGTCGCCTCGGCCCGCTGGTTGTGCGTGGCCGCCGGCAGGAGCGAGAAGATCTCCTGGATCTGGCCGTCGTCGTAGCCGGCCTCGGTGAGCCGGTCGTGCGCGCGCTCGCGCACGAGCCCCTGCGCGCACGGGCACGCGTTCAGCCCGCGCACCTCGACGCCGACGAGCCGGCGGGCGCCCTTGCCGTTCGCGAGCGCCTGGCCGATCAGGTGGTAGATCTCTTGCGTCTTCAGGTCGGAGACGGGCGTGCGCCGGGTGACCGGGAACTTGGCCCGGATGGTCACCTCGGAGCGGACGGCCTGCTGGCGCTCGACGATGCGCGCCGCGATGTGCTCGGCCAGCTCCTCGACGTGGAGGGCCTCGCCGATGACGACGTGGTCGATGCATTCGGCCACCGTCTCGGGGAAGCGGGACATGTGGACGCCCTTCTGACCGGGGTCGAGATCGACGAAGCAGTCGATCTGGGCGTAGTAGAGAAGCTCGGTGCCCGCATGCGCGATCCGGATCACCTTGTCGACGCCGGTGACGCCGGCGCGGGTCAGGGCGAGATGGACGTCGGGCTCGGCTGCCTGGAGGTCATGAGTGAATGTTGAGGATTCAAGCATGCAGGGGATGGTACCCGTCCCTCGCGGATCACTCCCGTAACAGGCGTGACAGGCGCCGGTCGGCGAGCACCCGCCCGCCGGTCTGGCAAGTCGGGCAGTAGAAGACGGTGTGCTCGTCGAAGGAGACGCGCCGGATCGCGTCGCCGCACCGGGCGCACGGCTCGCCCAGGCGGTCGTGGACGGCGTAGCCGCGATCGGCCTTCGTCGTCAGGCCCGAGCCGGACAGCGGCACGAGCCGCTCGACGGCGGCGCCGAGCGTGCCCGTGATGGCGGCGTGCAGCCTGGCCACGTCCTCGTCGCCGAGCGCCGCCGAGCGCTGGTAGGGCGAGAGCATGGCGGCCCACAGGATCTCGTTCGCGAACGCGCGGCCGATGCCGGCGACGGCGCGCTGGTCGCGCAGGAACGCGTGCAGCTGGTGCGGCCGGGCCTCGAGCGACCCGGCCAGCACGTCGACGGTGTACGACGGGTCGAGCGGCTCGGGGCCGATGTGGTCGAGCTCGGCCGCGAGCGCATCCGGCCGCAGCAGCCACACGCCGGCCCGGCGCTTGTGGCCTGTCTCGGACATGATCAGATCCCGCCCGGACTCGAACGCGACGACGAGCATCGACGACTTCGTCCGCTTCCCGCCGACGACGAGCTTCCCCGCCGACATCAGGTGCACCATCATCGTGTCGCCGCCGTCGGCGGTGAAGAGCAGCCGCTTCGCCCGCCGGCCGACCGCGGTGAAGCGCTGGCCCGCGAGCGACTGGATCGGCGGGTCGATCGTCTTCGTCGTCGCGAAGTGGGCGACGGGAACGGACTCGATCGGCTCCGCGGTGAGCGCCTCCCGCTGCGCGATCACGAACGCTTCCAGCTCGGGTAGCTCCGGCATACCCGAACGCTACCGGCCGGGACGCCGCCGGGGCGCTCGGCCGTGTAGGGTCGGCGCGTGTCCGACACCGGCGTCGTCACCACCTACCGCAACGGCTTCCCCGAGAGCCGGCACCGCGTTCACGCGGTGGCGGTGCGGCGCGACGGCTCGGTGATCGCCTCGTGCGGCGACCCGGAGCGGGTGACGACGCTGCGCTCGTCGGCGAAGCCCTTTCAGGTCGAGCCGCTGGTCGCGTCCGGCGGCTACGACGCGCTCGGGCTCGACGACCGCGTCCTGGCCGTGATGTGCGCCTCGCACGCCGGCGAGGACATCCACGTTGAGGCGGTCACGCGCGGCCTGGCGGCGTGCGGCCTCGGGCCGGAGGCGCTGCAGAACGAGCGCAGCAGCCCGCAGCAGCGGCTCCGCCACAACTGCTCCGGCAACCACCTCGGCTTCCTCGCGAACAGCGTGCACCACGGCTGGGACACCGCCACCTACCGCAGCCCCGACCACCCGTCGCAGCAGGCGGCGCTGGCCGCGATGTCCGAGCTCTCGGGCATCGAGAAGGGCGCGATCCCGACGATGACGGACGGCTGCGGCGTGGTCGCGTTCGCGCTGCCGCTGCGCGTCATCGCGACGATGTACGCCCGGCTGCCCGAGACGCTGCCGCGCCAGTTCGCGGCGATGACGGCACACCCCGAGCTCGTGCGCGGCGACGGCGATTTCGACACCGAAGCGATGCGGTCCGTGTCCGGCTGCGTCGCCAAGGGCGGGGCCGAGGGGCTCTCGAGCATCGGCCTCGCCAACGAGGGCATCGGCATCGCGATCCGGATCGACGACGGCAACTCGCGCGCGAGCGCGCCCGCGGCCGTCGCGGTGCTGCGTCAGCTGCTCGGCTGGAACGGCGACGTGCCGTCCGGCCTCGGCGCCCTGGCCGAGCCCGTCTTCGAGAACTCGGTCGGCGATCCGGTCGTCCGCCTGCGGGCCGAGATCGCTCTGACGGCCGCTCGGTGAGCCCCATGACGTCCAAGGTGCCAGCCCGACGGGCAGCGCACGGACGCAGGGAGCGGTCATACCCGGCTGTACGGACGCGACCGAGAAGCAGCCTCACCAGCCTTCCACGGAACCGCTGACCGTCGTGCGTCCAGGCGTGCGTGGACTCGCCGATCAACCGTCTAGCTCGTGACAAGTATGTGACACAGACAGGGCTATGCGGTTCCGGAAAGTTCCTTGCCGAGCCTGATAACCGCTTGTACACTCCTGGCGTCTGCGATCCGTTTTGTCTCCCCAAACCGGCCGTTCCGGGGTTTTTCCGTTTTCATGTAGCCGGGGTGGGGAGTCCTTCGTGACCGCGTAAACGAAATACGACGCATTCGGGGGGGCCCATGCTGACGGTCGATATCTCGCTTCCGGAGATCGAAGAGCTCAAGGCCCTGGTCCAGGAAGGACACGAGAAGGGCTACCTCACGTTCGACGAGGTTGCGGCCACGCTGGAGGAGATCGAGCTCACGAAGGAACAGCTGGAGGACTTCTACACCTACCTGCTGGACCACAACATCGAGCTCCTGGACGCCGAGTCTCGACAGTCGGCGCAGCAGGATGCGGCCTTCCACGGCGAGAAGGCGCCCGAGCTCGACCTGACGGTCGAGCCGAGCCTCGACTCGCTCCGGCTCTACCTGCGCGAAATCGGCAAGGTCGCGCTGCTCACCGCCGACCAGGAGGTCAGCCTGGCCAAGCGGATCGAGCGCGGCGACATGCTCGCGAAGCAGCAGATGACCGAGGCGAACCTGCGCCTCGTCGTCTCGATCGCGAAGGGCTATCTGGGCCGCGGGCTCTCCTTCCTCGACCTGATCCAGGAGGGCAGCCTCGGCCTCATCCGCGCCGTCGAGAAGTTCGACTACCGCAAGGGGTACAAGTTCTCGACGTACGCGACGTGGTGGATCCGCCAGGCCGTGACGCGGGCGATCGCCGACAAGGCGCGCACCATCCGCATCCCGGTGCACATGGTCGAGAAGCTCAACCGGGTCGTCCACATCGAGCGCCAGCTGGTGCAGCGCCTCGGCCGTGAGCCGCGGCCGGAGGAGATCGCCGCCGAGCTCGGCATGACGACCGACGAGGTGCGCGAGATCCAGCGCATGGCGCAGCTCCCGGTCAGCCTCGAGAAGCCGATCGGCGAGGAGGAGGAGTCCGAGCTGGGCGACTTCGTCCCCGACGAGCAGGCCGTCTCCCCGTTCGACTCGGCGACGATGACGCTGCGGCGCGAGGACATCGACCGCGCCCTCGACTCGCTCCCCGAGCGCGAGCGCAAGGTGATCGAGCTGCGCTTCGGCCTGAAGGGCGAGCAGCCCTGCACGCTCGAGGAGGTCGGCCGCGCATTCGGGGTCACCCGCGAGCGCATCCGCCAGATCGAGAACAACACGCTGAAGAAGCTCGAGGGCCTCCCCGAGGCGCAGGCGCTTCGCAACGCGGAGTAGACTCCGTCCCCCACCGGGGAGGATGTCCGAGTGGCTAAAGGAGACGGGCTGTAAACCCGTTGGCTCTGCCTACGCAGGTTCGAATCCTGCTCCTCCCATCCCAGGGCGTGGCTACGCGGAATAGGCGTCGGTGAGCGGCAATCCCCGCCTCGTACGATCCGCCCCCGCCGGCGGCGATCAACGACGTCATCGTTCAGATTCACGCATCGGGATTCGTTCCCGAGACGTCATCGGCGGGGACATCCAGAAGCGGTCCGCAAGCCTGATCCGGGCCGGACGAACCCTCGTGACCGTCGTGGGGCGCCCGAGGCGCGGCCCCGCCGACGGCCTCGCAGTCGACGTCGTGGTCGAAGCCGATCGTGCCCAGCTGCATGAGGTCGTCCAGCGGGTCCGGGACGGACGACTGCGAACGAACGATGCAACGGGAAGACGGTTATCCGCATTCGTCCATGACGACTCCGAGACGGCAGAGGCCACCGCCGGGCGCGGAGGCCCCGGCGTCGCCGGCGTCGCTTGGCCAGGCGTCTACCCTCGGCCACCGGGACGACACGCGCGCGCGGGACACGGCACGCCTAAGCGGCCGCGAGCACCTCGTCCGCGATCGCGCGCCGCTCGGGGTTCACGCCGGGTCCACCAGGAGCACCGCCGACCCGCTGATGCCGCCCGCCGCCAGCGTCTCGAGCGCCTCGCCGGCGGCCGCCAGCGGGAACTCCCGCACCTGCGCCGCGATCGGGATCTCGGCGGCGAGCGCCAGGAACTCGGTTGCGTCGGCCCGGGTGAAGTTCGCGACCGAACGGATGGCCCGCTCCTGCCAGAGGAGGTCGTAGTCAAACGCGGGCATCCCGTCCAGGTGGATCGCATTGACTGCGACGGTCGCCCCCGGCGCGAGCGCGGTCAGCGCCGCGACGACCACCGAGCCGGCGGGCGCGAACGTGACGGCGGCGTCGAGGGGCCACGGCGCCGCGTCGTCGTAGGCTCCCGCCCAGGCCGCGCCCAGCCGCTGCGCGAGCGCCCGCTCCCTCCCGGAGCGGGTGAACACGGCCACCTCGCAGCCCCAGTGGAGCGCGACCTGTATCGCGAGGTGTGCCGACGAGCCGAAGCCGAAGAGGCCGAGACGGCTGCCCGGCGCCGTTCCCGCCAGGCGCAGCGAGCGGTAGCCGATGATGCCCGCGCACAGGAGCGGCGCCGCCTGGACGTCCGTGAAGCCGCCCGGCAGCGGGAACACGAAGTCGCGCCTGGCGCGCACGAGCTCGGCGTATCCGCCGTCGGCCGTCCAGCCGGTGAACTCGGCGTTCGGGCACAGGTTCTCGAGGCCGCGGCGGCAGGCGGGGCAGGTGCCGTCGGCGCCGCGCAACCAGGCGACGCCGACGCGCTCGCCGGTGCCGGCGATCCTGCCCGCCACCTGGTGGCCGAGCACCACGGGGCGGCGCCGCAGCGGCAGGTCGCCCGAGAAGATCTGGAGGTCGGTGCGACAGACCCCGCAGGCGCCGACCTCGACGAGCACCTCGCCCGGCCCGGCGACCGGGTCCGGCACATCGCGCTCGACCAGCCGACCGACATCGTGGAGCACGACCGCGCGCATCGGTTCACACTATCGCCGCGATGACGTTCGGCGTCCTCACCCTGATCGTCGCCTGCGGCCTGGCCGGGCCGCTGCTTTCGGGCGCCACCCGCCTGGCCGTCCCGGTCGTCGTGGGCGAGATCGCGGCGGGCGTGATCATCGGCCGCACCGGCTTCGGCGAGATCGACACGAGCGACCCGACCGTCGTCTTCCTGGCCGACGCCGGCTTCGCGATGCTGATGTTCGTCGTCGGCACGCGCCTGCCGCTGCGCGACCCCGGCCTGCGACGGGCGCTGCGGGGCGCGGCGATCGCCACCGTGCTCTCGTTCGCCATCGCCGTCCCGGCCGGGTGGGGGCTCGCCCGCGTCACCGAGATCAAGCATCCGGCGCTGTTCGTCTTGCTGCTGGCCGCGTCGAGCTCGGCGGTCGTGATGCCGATCCTGCACGAGCGCGGGCTGACCGGCGGCGAGATGCTGCTCGCGACCGCCTGGATCGCGCTCGTCGACATCGCCACCATCGTCGCGCTGCCGCTCGCGCTCGAGCCGTCGCGGGCGCTGCGGATCGCCCTCGGCGGCGTCGTCGTGACCGCAAGCGCCGTCGCGATCTTCTTCGTCCTCCGCGCGATCCGCCGCATGCGGGCGGTGCGTGCCCTGCGGGAGGACTCGCGCAACCGGGAGTGGGCGCTCGACCTGCGCCTCTCGCTGTTCGCCCTCTTCGGGCTCTCGGCGCTCGCGACGTGGTTCGGCACGAGCATCCTCATCGCCGGCTTCGCGGCCGGGATGGTCGTCGCGCTGGCCGGCGAGCCGCGCCGCCTGGCCCAGCAGCTCCTGGGTATCGCCGAGGGTTTCTTCGTGCCGTTCTTCTTCGTCGCGCTGGGCGCGCGGCTGAACTTCCGCTCGCTCGCGTCGTCGCGCTCCGACGTCGTGCTCGCCCTCGTCCTCGTCGGCGCGATCGTCGTCTGCCACGTCGCGATCGCCGTGGTCATGCGGATGCCGTGGCCGGCAGGGTTTCTGGCCTCGGCCCAGCTCGGCCTGCCGGCGGGCGTGGTCGCGCTGGGGCTGACGGAGGGCCTCATCACACCCGGTCAGGGGGCGGCCGTGGTCGCCTCGGCCGTGGTCACGCTCGGCGTGTCGAGCATCGGCGCGGCGATGCTCCACAAGCGGCTAGCATGCGATACATGAGCGATCAACAATCTCCCCGACCCTGGTACGCCGACCACGTCGACCGCTACATCGAGACCGACGGCGCCGACGGCCACGACTGGAACGGCAACCCCACGCTGCTCCTGACCACCCGCGGCCGCCGCAGCGGCGAGCAGCACACGCTGCCGCTGATCTACGGTCGCGACGGCGACCGCCTGCTCGTCGTCGCATCGCGCGGCGGCGCCCCGAAGCACCCGTCCTGGTATCTCAACCTGCTCTCCGACCCCGAGGTCGACGTGCAGGTGAGGGGCGACCGCTTCCACGCCCGCGCGCATCCCGCCGAGGCCGACGAGAAGCCGCGGCTGTGGCGGACGATGACCGAGATCTTCCCCGACTACGACGACTACCAGCGCAGGACCACGCGCGAGATCCCGGTCGTCGTGCTCGAGCGCACCGGCGGCTGAACCGCCTACTTCGCGTTCTCGTCACAGCCCACGAGCACGTCGTCGGGCGAGGCGCGGCAGCCGTAGTCGGGCCCGACGCTGGCGTTCTGGAAGTCTCCGGGCCGGCCATCGGGCACGAGCTCGAACGTGTTGAGGTAGTCCTCGCCCGTACCTCCATAGAGGTGGTCCCAACCCGAGAAGTCCGCCATCGTGTCGTCGTCGGCACCGCCTCGGAGCACATCGTTGCCGAGGCCGCCGTAGACGCGGTCGTCTCCGGCTCCGCCGAAGGAGCGATCCGCGCCCGGGCCGCTGACGATCAGATCGTCGTCCGGCCCGCCGGAGATCCGGTCGGCGCCCCCTCGTCCGCGGATGAAGTCCGCGCCCCGCTTGCCCAGGAGCAGGTCCGCCCGCGGCCCTCCCAGGAGCCGGTCGTGTCCCGGCCCACCGTAAAAGATCACGCGCGAGGCGACGGACGAGAGGGTGTCGGCCCCGAGCCCGCCGCGAATGACGATGCCGGCCAGGCGCAGCCGGTTGCCGAGGACGGCCCGGTCGGAGTTCCGGCCGAGGTCCGCGCTGAACGACCGGATCCCGGCAGCAGCGCACGTCGCCTTGTGCGCGTCGACGCTCGTGCAGCCGGCGCCGGCGAGCAGCGGCGTGGCGAGATCGCGGACGCCAAACGCGCCTGCATGCCGAGCGATCCGCAGGTCGTCGACACTCGTCCCGGCGCCGATGTAGACGAGCTGGTGGTTGACGACCGCCACCTTCGCCACCGCGGCGCTCGCGCTCCCGGGGGCAAGCATGGTCGTCGCCGCGGCGACGAGGGGCAGGCTGTAGCGGGTCCAGCGCATGGCGTGACCTCCCGTACTCTCGCCCGTGCTCCGGCCATTTTCAACTCGTGGCGTTCGCTACGAGCGTTGCCGAACGGCGATCCTACTCCTGCCCGGGACGGGATTCAACCAACCGGCCGAGGCCCTACCGATCAAGCATCTAGACCGTCATGCGGTTGAGCGCGCGCAGCTTGTTCGTCGCGTCGAGCGCCGCGACCTTGTAGGACTCGGCCAGCGTCGGGTAGTTGAAGACCTGGTCGATCAGGTAGTCCACCGTGCCGCCGAGGCCCATGACGGTCTGGCCGATGTGCACGAGCTCGGTTGCCGCCGTGCCGAACACGTGGACGCCGAGCAGGGTCCGCGCCTCCGGCTCGACGAGCAGCTTGAGGATGCCGACCTGATCGCCCTGGATCTGGGCCCGGGCGAGCTCGCGGTAGCGCGAGATGCCGATCTCGTACGGGACGCCCTCCCCCGTCAGCTCCTCCTCGGTGCGGCCGGCGAAGCTGATCTCCGGGATCGTGTAGATGCCGATCGGCAGCAGCTCGCGCATCGGCCGGGCGTCGAGCCCGAACGCGTGGGCGGCGGCCAGCCGGCCCTGCTCGAAGGACGACGACGCCAGGCTGGGGAAGCCGATCACGTCGCCGACGGCGTAGATGTGCTCGACCGCGGTGCGGTAGTGCTCGTCGACGGCGATGCGGCCGCGCTTGTCGATCTCGAGCCCCACCTCCTCCAGGCCGAGGCCGGCGGTGGCGCCCTGGCGGCCGGCGGAGTACATGACCGCGTCGGCCGCGATCCGCTTGCCGCTCGCGAGCGCCGTCAGCGTGCCGCCGTCGTGCTTCTCCACCGAGGTCACCGTCTCGCCCAGCCGGAACACGACGCCGAGGTCGCGCAGGTAGTACTGGAGCGCCTCGACCATCTGGCCGTCGCAGAACTCGAGCAGCCGGTCGCGCTGCTCGATCACGGTGACCCGGGTGCCGAGGGCGGCGAAGATCGACGCGTACTCGATCCCGATCACGCCCGCCCCGACGACCACGAGCGTCGATGGGATACGCGACATCTGCAGGATCCCGTCGGAGTCGAGGATGGTCGCCTCGTCGAACTCGACGTCGGGCGGCCGCGCCGGGGTCGTGCCGGTCGCGATCACGATCCGTTCGGCCTCGACCGTGCGGACGCCGCCGCGCAGGTCGGACACCTCGACCCGGTGCTCGTCGGCCAGCCGGCCCTGCCCCGTCAGCACCTGCACATGGTTGCGGGCGAGCTGGTTCCGGATCACGTCCACCTCGCGCGCCATCACCTGCTGCGTGCGCCAGATCAGGTCGTCGATCGTGATCTCGTCCTTGACCCGGTAGCTCTGGCCGTAGAGGCCGCGCTCGGAGAGGCCGGTCAGGTAGACGGCGGCCTCGCGCAGGGTCTTCGACGGGATCGTGCCCGTGTTGGCGCACACGCCGCCGATCGTGTCGCGACACTCGACCACCGCGACGGACGCGCCCACCTTGGCGGCCTGGATGGCGGCCTTCTGCCCAGCCGGGCCTGAACCCAGGACGACGAGGTCGAAACGGCTTCCATCCATGGGCCGCGATGCTAGTCGACCGGGGGCCGCGACTGAAAGCGCTTTACCGTTCGGCCACCCCGACGGGCGGCACGCGGCGGGAATAGCCGGACTGCGCGTCGACGGCGTGGGCGACCTCGAGCAAGGAGCGCTCGGCAAAGGGCCGGGCCACCAGCTGGAGCCCGACCGGGAGGCCGCCGGCCGAGAGCCCGGCCGGGATCGAGATCGCCGGACAGCCCGTGACGGAGATGCGCGAGCAGACCCGCATCCACTCCAGGTAGCTGCGCATCGCCACGCCCGCGACATCGGCCGGATACTCGACCTCGACCGGGAACGGCTCGACCTGGGTCACCGGGCAGGCCAGATAGTCGTAGCGGTCGAAGAACGCGAGCGCGCGGTCGTGCAGCCCGGCGTGCAGGCGCGTCGCCGTCGTGAGGTCGGCGACGGTGAGCGCCCGGCCCCGCTCCACGTTCCAGCGGACGGTCTCCTTCATGCGGTCGCCGTCGCTGTCGTAGAGCTCGCCCAGGGAGAGCGCGAAGCCGAACGCCCGCCAGGTCTCGAAGACGGTGTCGGCGCCGGCCAGGTCGGGCTCGTCGGCCGTCACGTCGAGTCCGAGAGCGGCCAGCCCAGCGACGGCCGGCTCGAGCACCGCCATGACGGCCGGATCGACCGGGAGGCCGTTCAGCGCGGGGCTCCAGGCCACGCGCCTCCCTTGCAGGTCGACGTCGAAGGGCGGGGCCAGGTCGAGCGCGGCCGAGCGCTGCGAGAGCGGCGCCCGCGGGTCGGGACCGGCCATCGCGGAGAGGAGCAGCGCGACGTCGGCTGCCGTCCGCGCCATCGGACCGTCGACCGAGAACGGCAGCCACGGCGAGTCGGACGGCCACGACGGGACGACGCCCGGAGTCGGCCGGAGGCCCACGACGCCGTTCCAGGCCGCCGGGTTCCGCAGCGACCCGCCCAGGTCGCTGCCGTCGGCGAGCGGCAGCATCCGGCAGGCGAGCGCGACGGCCGCGCCGCCGCTCGACCCGCCCGCCGTGCGTGAGGTGTCCCAGGGGTTGCGGGTCACCCCGAACACGGGATTGAAGGTGTGCGACCCGGCCCCCCACTCCGGCGTGTTCGTCTTGCCGACCATGATCGCTCCGGCGGCGCGGAGTCGCGTGACGAGCAGCTCGTCGGCATCCGGGACGTGGTCGCGGAACGACGGCGACCCGTAGGTCGTGCGCACGCCGGCCGTGTCGACGAGGTCCTTGTGCGCGATCGGGAGGCCGTGCAGCGGCGGCAGCCCGGCGCCTTCGGCCCGGAGGCGGTCGGCCTCGGCGGCGGCTGCCAGCGCACGTTCGGGCAACACCGTGACGATTGCATTCACGGAAGCGTTCAGCGACGCGATGCGGTCGAGGTGCTCGCGGACCAGCTCGGTTGCGGAAACGGCTCCAGAACGGAGAAGCACGGCCTGCTCCGTCGCGGGGAGCTCGGCCGCCGCGGTCACCGCACGATCCGGGGAGCGCGAGCTACGTGATAGCGGGGATGCACGGCGGCGGCGGGCGAGCGATTACCCGTGGCGACGCCGTGCATCTGCTCGGCGAGGAGTACGGACAACACGGAAAGGTTCAACATGCGTCTCTCGGTACGCACGAAATTGTTTGGGTCGTTCGGCGTGGTCGTCGGCCTCATGGTGGTGCTCGGCGTCGCTGCGATCGTCGAGCTCGGGTCGGTCGACAACCGGGCGGAGTACCTGGGGACGAACAGCGTACCCGCCGCACAGACGATCGGCACGATCGAGACGGCCGCGGCCAACTTCCGCCGCGTCCAGGCCGACCTGGTCGTGGCCCGGGCCGCCCGCCAGCCGAAGCTCATGAGCCAGCTCGGCCCCTACGCGGCCGATGCCACCAGGGCCCTGAACGGCTACGCGAGCAGCGTCACCGACGAGACCGACCGCAAGCTGTGGGACACGACCAAGTCGGAGTGGGCGAGCTACCTGCACACCACCTCCCATGTGGACGACGACGTGCGCGCCGGCCGGAAGGCCGCCGCCTCGCACGAGCTCGACGCAGCCGGCCCGGCATTCGATCAGCTCGCCAGGGACGGCCACGCGTGGAACGCGTACAACGTCACGCTGGCCGACCAGGCGCTGTCGTCGGCCCGCTCGACCTCGAGCACCGCGCGGACGATCGTGATCGCGCTGCTGCTTGCCGCTGCCGCGCTCGCCGCCGGCCTCGCCTTCTTCATCGCCCGCGCCATCACCGGTGGCGTGCGCCAGATGCTGCAGGCCGCCGAGGGCATCGCCGTGGGCGACCTGGATCAGGACGTCCAGAGCTCCAGCCGCGACGAGATCGGCGACACCGCCCGGGCGTTCGAGCGGATGATCACCTATCTGCAGGGCCTCGCGGCCTCGGCCGGCCGCATCGCCGAGGGCGATCTGACGGTCGAGATCGAGCCGAAGTCCGACCGTGACGTGCTTGGCACCGCCTTCCTGACCATGTCGACCAGCCTGCGCACGATCGTCACCGACGTGTCCGGGGCGGCGCAGACGATGAGCGCCGCGTCGCAGCAGATGTCCTCGACGTCCGAGGAGACCAGCCGCGCGGTCGAGGAGATCGCCCGGGCGGTGCAGGACGTCGCCGAGGGCGCCGAGCGCCAGGTGCAGATGGTGCAGACGACCCGCGAGTCGGCGGAGGAGTCCACCGTCGCCGCCGAGCGGGCCCGCGAGGTCGCCGACCACGGCGTCTCCGCGGCCGAGCAGGCCAACAGCGCCATGGCGGCCGTCAAGGAGTCGTCCGCCCAGGTGGTCGAGGCGATCAACCAGCTGGCCGCGAAGTCCGAGCAGATCGGCGGCATCGTCGAGACGATCACCGGCATCGCCGGCCAGACCAACCTGCTGGCGCTGAACGCGGCCATCGAGGCCGCCCGCGCCGGCGAGCAGGGCCGCGGCTTCGCCGTCGTCGCCGAGGAGGTGCGCAAGCTGGCCGAGGAGTCGCAGCAGGCCGCCGAGCAGATCTCGGCCCTCGTCGGCGAGATCCAGGGCGAGACGCACCGCACGGTCGCGGTCGTCACCGACGGCGCCCGCCAGACCGAGGACGGCGCGGTCGTGGTCGACCAGACCCGGCAGGCCTTCCAGGAGATCGGCGCCGCCGTGAGCGACATGGCCGAACGGATCGACCACATCGCCACCGCCAGCAACGAGGTCGCGACCGTGGCCGAGCAGTCCTCCGCCTCGACGCAGCAGGTGTCCGCGTCGACGGAGGAGACGAGCGCGTCCGCCGAGGAGATCACCGCCTCGGCCCAGGAGCTGGCCGCCACGGCCCAGAGCCTGGAGCGCCTCGTGTCCCAGTTCCAGCTCTAGGAGCACGCGACGGCGGGGGCGGCCTCACCGCTCCCGCCGTCGCGTCCCCGGAACGTGGTATGCCAAGAACGGCCCGTCTTGGGGAGGCAGGTCGCGCCGATCCGGCCATGCCCGGATCGGCCTCGGTCATCGAGTATCAGGGGCATGCACCTCCGACTGCCCCTCCTGATCGCCGCCGGCCTGCTGGCCCTGGCCGGGGCCGCGATCGCTCCCCGCTCCGCCGCCGCCGCCACCGCGCCGCCGCCGCGCACCGCCCTCCTCTACGAGATCAACCAGATCCGCGTCGGACACGGCCTCGACCGCGTCTACCCCTCCCTGCGCCTGCAGCACGCGGCCGCGCACCACTCCGACGACATGATGGTGCGCGACTACTTCGCGCACACGAGCCCGACCGGCTCGAGCGTCTACTCGCGCATCGTGAACAGCGGCTTCGTCGCGGGCTACACGTGGCTCGGCGGCGAGACCCTCGCCTGGGGCAACGGCTCCCTGGCCACGCCCGTCTCGACGGTGCACGCGTGGCTCGAGAGCCCGGAGCACCGCGCCATCATGCTCTCCTCCAAGTTCCACTGGGTCGGCATCAGCCGCACCTGCGGCAACTACCGCGGCCGGCCGTCGACCTGCGTGTGGACGGCCGACTGGGTCAGGCGCTGGTAGCCGGGCCCGCCGGGTGACCGGCCGGGCCCGCGCATGGCGCCCGCGCAGGGCGTCGGCTAGCCTTTCAGCACGTCCCGGCGGCTCGTCGCGACGATCCAGGCAGCCGTGATCGAGTTCCAGCACCTGATCTACTTCGTCGCCGTCGCCGAGGAGGGCAGCATTCGCGCGGCGGCCCACCGGCTGCATCTGACGCAGCCCCCGCTCAGCCGCCACATGCGCGCCCTCGAGAAGCGCCTCGGCGTCCAGCTCTTCACGCGCACGCCGCGAGGCGTGCTGCTCACGCCGGCCGGCGACGTGCTCCTCGTCGAGGCACGCGACACGATCACCCGGCTCGAGCACTCGCTGGAGCGCGTACAGCGAGCCGCCGACGGCGTGCGCCGGATCCGCTTCGGCTACGCCGGCACGGCCGGCGCCGACCTGATCCCCGGCGTCATCGCGGCCCTGGCCCGGCACACGCCGGCGATCGACGTGGAGCTCGCCGAGCTGCCGGCCGAGAAGACGCTTCTGGCGTTCGCCCGGCTGGCGTGCGATACGGCGTTCGTGCGCCGCTCGATCGGCGGGGTGCCCGCAGCGGACGGCGCCGGCGGCATCGAGTGCGAGACGCTGCGGCACGAGCGCACGGTCCTGGTCACGCCGCTCTCGCACCGTCGCGCCGCGGCCACGGCGGTCGGCCTCGATGCCTTCGCGGGCGAGAACCTGATCGTCACGCGCGGCGCCCGGGACACGATCGTCGAGGCCAACGAGCGGTTGAAGCTCGGCATCCGCTCCGTGACCGAGGCGCCCACGATCCCCGCGGTCCTCGGCCTGATCGCATCCGGGCGCGGGGTCGGCTGGATGGCCGAGACGACGCCGGTGCTGCACCACCACGACGTGGTGTCGATCCCGGTGAACGGCTACACGTCGCCCCTCGCGCTGGCGTGGTCGCCGGCCCTCGCCGAGAGTGTCCGCGGCCTGATCCGCGAGGCGGCCGCCGCGCTCGTCGCATCGGACGAGCAGGGTCGCGTCGCCCACGCCTGACGCGGGACTGTCGCCGGCTCGACGGCCCGGCTACACTCCCCTGGTTTGGGCAAGGGCGACCCGGTCAGGGCGCCACCTCACCGGTCGAATTGTGGCCTGGAGGTGACATACATGGAGCAGGTTCGCGACGGCGAAGGGGCACCCCGCTCGTGGCGCGGTGGGCGTCTCCTGCCGGCTGCGGTGTTCGTCGTGCTCTCCCTGGCGGCCGTCATCGTGTTCTTCGTCGTCCGCAGCAATGTCGACAACCAGAACCGGCGTCTCCTGCGCGAGCGCACCGGCGAGGTCGCGTTGCTCCTCCAGTCCGCCGTCGGCAACCTGCCCACGTCGCTCCAGCCGCTCGGCGTGGCCCAGCGGCTCGGCGGGACGCAGGCGTTCCTCGACGAGGCGAACGCGCAGGCCAAGACGGCGCCGACCGAGAGCATCGCCCTGATGCGTACCGGCGGCGGGCCGCCCACGGTCATCGCCGCCGCCGGCCTCGCGCCGATCTTCCCCGACGGCACGACGCTGACCGGCGTTCCCGCGCGGGCGATCGCCGCGGCGGTCGACGGCAAGCTCACCGCGACGCCGGTCTTCCGCTTCGGACGGACCCACCTCATCGGCTTCGCGCTCGGATCGCCGTCGACCTCACCGGGCCGGGCCATCCTCATCGTGGTGCCGATCCACCCCAGTCCCACCGCCACCCACACGGTGACGCAGCAGCGGCCCTTCGACGAGCTCGACGTCGCGGTCTACGCGGCGCCGCGGCCGGACCCGTCGCAGCTCGTCCTGACGACGACGAAGGCGCCTCTGACCGGGGACGTCGCATACCGCCGCATCCCGGTCGGCGGCACCCGCTGGCTGCTCGCGGCGACGGCACACACTCCGCTCGGCGGCTCCTTCCCGGACGCCGTCCCGTGGATCGTCCTCGCCGTCGGCCTGTTCGGCGCCGGCATCGCGACCGGGTTCCTGCTCATGTTCCAGCGCCGCCGCGACTACGCGATGGCGCTCGTCGACGCCCGCACCGCCGAGCTGAACGACTCGCTCGATGAGCTCTCCGAGACGCAGGCCCGGCTGGTCTTCCAGGAGCGGCTGGCGGCGATCGGGCAGGTGGCCGCGGCGGTCGGCCACGAGCTGCGAAACCCGCTCGGCGTCCTCACGAACTCGCTCTATCTGATCCGCACCGCCCTTCCCAGCGGCGACACGGAGCGGATCGAGCGGCACCTGGCCACCGCCGACCGTGAGATCGGCGCGGCGGTCGTCATCGTCGAGGGGCTGCTCGACTTCGCCCGCCAGAGCGAGCCGGAGCTCGAGGAGTTCGACCTCGACGACCTGGTGGACGAGGCGCTCACCGTCGCCGCCCCGCCGGCCGGGATCGACGTCGCCCGGCGCACGCTCGACGACGTCGGCGGGGTGCGCGGCGACCGCCAGCAGCTGCGCCAGGTGCTCCTGAACCTGCTGACGAACGCCTACGCGGCGATCGACGGCGAGGGCGTGATCATGATCGACGCCGTCGCCGACGGGAAACGGGTGGAGATCCGCGTCTCGGACACCGGCGTCGGCATGGACGAGGACACGGTGAACCACATCTTCGACCCGTTCTACACGCGCAAGGCGAAGGGGATCGGCCTGGGCCTCGCGGTGACGCGGCGGATCGTCGAGGCACACGGTGGCACGATCGCGGTGCGGTCGGCGCCCGGCGAGGGGACGACGTTCGCGGTCAAGCTGCCCGGCGCGCTCGTGCCGAAGGCGGAGGCGCCCGCATGAGCGCGGTGCTCGTCGCCGACGACGAGGCCGGGATGCGCGAGACGCTCGCGGACATCCTGGCGGAGTCCGGCTACGGCGTGACGTCCGCGGCCGACGGCGACGCGGCGCTCGACGCCATCAGGAACAACCAGTTCGACGTCGTCGTGATGGACATCCGCATGCCGGGCCGCGACGGCGTTTCCGTCCTGCGCGAGGTGGGCAAGCCGCCGCCCCGGGTGATCCTGATGACGGCCTACGCCAAGGAGCGGCACCTCAAGGAGGCCCGCGAGAAGGCGTTTGCCGTCGTCCACAAGCCCTTCCCGGTGCCGCAGCTGCTCGACCTGGTGGCGTCCGCGGCGAGAGCGGCCACGTGAGCAGCCTGGTGGATTCGAAGACCCGACCCGAGCAGGCCACCACGTCCGTGCTGGTCGTCGACGACGACGAGGCCATGCGTGACACGGCCGTCGAGATCCTCGGCGACAGCGGCATCGACGCGGTGGGGGCGGCGTCGGCTGCCCAGGCGCTCGCCCTCCTGCCGGGGCTCGTACCGGGCGTCGCGCTGATCGACCAGCGCCTGCCGGACGCCTCCGGCGTGCGCCTCGGCGCCGACCTGAAGGAGCAGGACGGCGACATGACGGTGCTGCTGGTGACCGGCTATGCCAGCCTCGAGAACGCCATCGCGGCCGTCGGCCAGTTCGACGGCTACCTGACCAAGCCGGTGCCGCCGGCCGAGCTCGTGCGCGTCGTCCGCTCCGGCCTCGAGCACGCCCGCCTCCGGCGCGAGAACCGCGCCCTGGTCGCGGAGCTGCGCGAGGCGAACCTGCGCCTGGAGCGCAGCGTTGCGGAGCGCACCGGCGAGCTGACCGGTCTCGTGCGCCTATCCGAGGCGCTGTCCGGCTCGAGCGACCTCGAGACGGTGATCCAGGCCTGCCTGAACACGGCCTCCGAGGTCACGGACGCCCTCTACGCCGGGCTGTACCTGGCCGACGACGAGACCACGGCGGCGCTCAGCCTGCGGGCGAGCACGACCGGGACGAACCTGCCCGAACGGCTCGACTGCATTCCCCGTAACCTCTCCGACCGGCGCGAGGCGGGCGCCGACCGCCCGGGTGAGCGCTTCGGCGACGCGGTGCCGCTGACGGCGGGGGGCGAGGACGTCGGCGCGCTCGTCTTCGGCGGGGCGGCGCGGCGCCAGCCGATGTTCCTCTCGACGCTGGCCGCCTCCACCGCCGTCGCAATCCAGAACGCCCACCGGTTCGAGCGCGAGCGCGAGACGGTCGCGCAGCTGTCCGAGCTCTCGCGGATGAAGTCCACCTTCCTGGCGACCGTCTCGCACGAGCTCCGCACACCGCTCGCGGCGGTGCTCGGGCTGGCCGAGCTGCTGGCCCGGCCGGAGAGCGGCGTCACCCCCGAGCGGCGGGCGCAGATGACGACCCAGATCCTCGAGCAGGCCCAGCTCCTGAGCGCGATGATCGAGGACCTGCTCGACGCCACCCGCGTCGAGTTCGGCGGCCTGCGGGTGCGGCACGAGCCGATCGACGTCGTCCGCATCGCCGAGCGCGTCCACGACACGTTCCACGCCCGCGGCCACCCCCTGCGCACGCGGATCGGGCTCGACGTCCCGGCGGCGCTCGGCGATGAAGCCCGGCTCGTACAGGTGCTGACGAACCTGGCGGGAAACGCGTTCAAGCACACCCGCCCGGGAACAACCGTCGAGCTCGAGGTCGGCGGCGCCGACGACGAGCGGGTGCACATCGCGGTCATCGACCACGGCAACGGCATCGAGCCGGAGTTCCTCGCCCGCATCTTCCAGCCCTTCACCCAGGCCGCCGCGAGCAGCGCCCGCCAGGAGGGGCTCGGCCTCGGGCTCTACATCGTCCACGGCCTCGTCGGCGCCATGGGCGGCACCGTCGAGGCGACCAGCACGGTGGGCGAGGGCAGCCGCTTCACGGTCCGCCTGCCGCGGGCACCTGCGCCGTAGCCGGCGGCTGCACCTCGATCGGCTCGGCCGGGAGCGTCCGCAGGTGCGGCAGGGGCGAGGGCACGAGCCAGAGCGCGCTCAGCGCCCCGCCGACGGTGGCGATCCAGAGCGTGTCGTGGATGCCGATCACCGAGGCCGCCGCCCCGGCGGCCAGCGCCCCGAGCGGGCGGACGCCGTAGTTCACGATGCTGAACGCGCCCGCGACCCGGGCGCGCAGCCGGCCGGGGACAACCGAGGCGGTGATCGACCCGGCGGTGATGTCGAGGATCATGACGCCGACGCCTGACCCGAACTCCGCCAGGAACAGGCAGGCGAGCACCAGGGCGTGC
Organism: Gaiellales bacterium; assembly: GCA_036273515.1. Classification (GTDB taxonomy): domain Bacteria; phylum Actinomycetota; class Thermoleophilia; order Gaiellales; family JAICJC01; genus JAICJC01. Next base: position 3,701 of record DASUHM010000069.1, on the reverse strand, counting down.
GGCCCGCCGGCCAGCGGCACCAGGATCAGCGGCGCCGGGAAGAGCACGATCCCGACGCAGAACGCCGGGCCGACACCGATCCGCCCGGCGATCCGCCCGGTCAGGAAGGCGCCGATCAGGCTGCCCACCGCCGCGGCGCCGAGGACGACGCCGAGCGTGCCCGCGCGCACGTGCAGCTCGCGGGTGGCGTAGAGCAGGAAGACCGCGAAGAACGCGAAGTTGAAGAAGTTCACCATCGCGCACGAGGCCAACTCGTAGAAGACGATCGGCGAGCCGCGCACGTAGCGGATGCCCGCCGTCACGTGCCCCGGCTCGGGCGGCTGCGGCGGCGGCTCGACCGGGTCGACGCGGCCCAGGAACCCGGCCGACCCCACGAACGAGACGGCGTCGACGAGCAGCGCGGCCGGGGCGGTGACGGCCTGCGTGAGGATGCCTCCGAGGCTCGGCCCTGCCATGAAGGTCGCGGCGCGGCTGCCGTAGACGAGCGAGTTCGCGGCCATGAACTCGTCCCGCTCGACGACACACATGAAGAGCGTCGCGTCCGAGACGTTGAAGAACACGCTCAGGGTGCCGACCGCGAACGCGACGGCATAGAGCTGGGCCATCGTCAGCACGTCCATCCAGGCGGCGACCGGGACGCTCACGAGCAGGACGGCCCGGGCCAGGTCGCTCGCGATCATCACCCGGCGGCGGCGGCCGAGCCGGTCCGTGAGCGCGCCCGCGTGCACGGCGAACACGAGGTTCGGGGCCCAGACGAGCGCGGTCAGGACACCCATCGCGGCCGGCGACGCGTGCAGGGTGAGCACGCCGACGAGCGGCAGCGCGAGCGCGGAGACCTGGTCTCCGAGCATCGAGATGCTCTGGGCCGACCAGTAGTTGCGGAAGACCCGCTGGCGGAGCAGCGGCGGCACCCGCCAGGGCGGGCGCATCAGATGGTTGACTCCGATTCCCGTGATGTCCTGGACGGGTGCGAACCGAGCAGCGCAAGGACGCAGGGAGCGTTCATATTGGAACGAAATATGGGCGCGACCGACGGCGGAGCGACGCGACGGTTCGCAGCCGCAGCCCCGCCACGACCCGAACCTCCATCGCAGTGGGACGTCCAGGCGCGCGGGGGATTGGAATCAACCATCTATACCTCGCCGTACCGGTGCCACGCGCACGCGGCGAGCGAGAGGCATGAGAGCACCGCCGCGACGATGCCGACCGCGACGGCCAGGGAGACGCGCGTGTCGAGCAGGCCGACCGTGATCACGGAGCCGGCCACCGCGACGTAGATGCAGGTGATGAAGGCCGCCGTGACCTCACCGCGGCGGTCAGCCGGGGCGATCCGGTTGAGGTCGTCCTGGGCATACAGGAACCCTATTCCGTGACCGGTGCCCGTCAGCACGGCAGCGCCCAGCAGGAGCGCGAGCGATCCGAGGGGCGAAGCGACGACGAGGCCGGCGAGCCCGAGCGCGAGCAGCACGAGCCCGGCCTGCTGCGCCCGCCGCGACGCCATCCCGCGATGCGCGACGACCTGGGCGCCGCACGAGGCCGCCAGCATGACCGCCGTGATCACGCCCAGCAGTGCCAGGTTCGACGTCTGGAGCAGCTTCGCGGCATATGACGGGACGATCGAGAGGAACATCGCGACCGCGGCCCACAGCACCGCCGCGGTGAGCGCGATGCGCGCGAACGGGCGGCGGATCCCGGCCGGGACGGCCGGGCGGGTGACCTGCCAACGACCGCTGCGTCCGCGCAGCGGCTCGGGGATGCGAGCCGCGAGCAAAGCCACGGCGCCGGTGGCGGCCAGGAGCACGAAGTAGGGCAGGCGCAGCGGATCCGGCGCCCACTGGGCCAGCAGGCCTGCGACCAGCGGCCCCGCGCCGCTGCCTCCGGCCTGCGCCAGCCCCGCCAACAGGGCGGGGCGGCGGGCGTCGCGCTTGGGCTCGAGCTCGACCAGCGCCGCCGTCGCCGCACTCGAGGCCATGCCGACGGCGAGGCCCTGGAGCGCGCGGCCGGCGAAGAGCCAGGCCGTGTCCTCTGCGAACGCGAAGACGACCAGGCCGGCGGCGCCCGCGCCGAGACCCATCAGCAGCACGATCCGCCGGCCCAGCCGGTCGGAGAGCTGGCCGAAGAGCATGAGCGCCGGCACGAGCACGAAGGCGTAGAGGGCGAAGACGGCCGTCAGCACCGCGCTCGAGAACCCGAACCGCTGGCTGTAGACGGCATAGAGCGGCGTCGGCAGGTTCACCCCCGCCATCAGCACCACCCAGGCGATCCACACCACCGCCATCGCGCGTACCGAGCCGCCGGAGCGGGCAGGCGGCTGCGGAGCCCGCCGTGCCGGCGATCGTGTCACGGTCGAGGGCATCCACCTTCGCTACCCCGCCGCGCACGCGGCGGAACATCGCGACAGACGTGGCGTTATCGCGTGCGGGCAGCCGTGCTGCGGGCGCGCAGGGCGGCCAGCGCCGCCTCGAGATCGCCGGCCTGCTCCTCGACCTCGGCAAGCGTCTCCCGGACCCGGTCGGCATAGCGGGGGGTGGCCGTCCCCGCGAGCAGCTCGACCGCCTGCCGGCACAGGAACCGGGCCCGATCGAGGTTGCCGCGGGCGAGCTCGACCTCGGCCATCAGCCCGTAGGCGACGCCGGCGTGGCCGGGCTCGGTCGACTCGGTGCGCTCGAGCGCCCGGCGCAGATGCCCCTCCGCCTCGTCGACGTCGCCGCGGGCCAAGGCGATCCGGGCGCGGTCGAGCGAGAGCACGGTGAGCTCGACCCTGGGCGCCGACGCGAGCAGCCGCTCGGTCTCGTCGAGGTTCGTCGCGGCCTCGTCCAGCCGTCCCTGGTCGGCGAGGACGCGGGCCAGCAGCAGCCGGGCCTGACCGGTGAGCTCCTCGTGCTCGGCGGCGTCGATGCGGGCGAGGATGCGGCGGACGTACGTCTCGGCGATCGCCAGCCGGCCCTGCTCGATGTACGTGCGCGCGATCGCCCACTCCAGCCGTAGCACGTTGCCCGGCGCCAGGTCGGACTCGTGGCGGACGACGCGGGAGAGCGTCGCCTCGGCCTGGCCGAACAGGCCGGCGTCGGTGTAGGCGTTGGCCAGAAACGTGCCGAAGAGGGTCATGAGCGCGGGATCGGGCGGCTCGGCGGCCGCGTCGTCGAATGCGGCGGAGAGGACGGCGATCGACCGGCTCAGGTCGCCCATCCCGGCGTAGGCGCGACCGAGCGCCCGATGCAGCGCGGGCCGCGCCCGCGGGCCGGTGGGCACGTCGACGTCGACCGCCGCCTGCAGCAGCGTCGCGGCGCGCTCGTCGCTGCGGCGCTCGAGCTCGATCAGGCCGAGCGCCTCGAGGATCTGGCTGCGCGCCCGCAGGTCGTTGCGCGCGTTCGCCTCGGCGAGCAGCGCCTCGAGCTCGACCGGCGCGCCGGGGTCGCCCAGCCGCGCCGCGATCTCGGCAGCCGCCAGCCGGGTCGCGTCGACGCCGTGGCCGAGCGACCGCCCGAGCAGGTCCTCCGGGTCGACGCCCAGCCTGGCGGCGAGCGCCGAGACGACGGCCGGAGACGGCACCCGCAGACCGGCCTCGACCCGGGACAGGTACGACGCCGTGCAGCCCGGGAACGCCGCCTCGCGCAGCGACATGCCCCTCTCGATGCGGGTCTGGCGGACGCGGGCGCCGAACGCGCGGGGATCGCTGATGTGCACGGGCGCGTGGCGTC
>DASUHM010000068.1 GCA_036273515.1 Gaiellales bacterium | reverse complement strand
CAGGCTGCAGGAGGAGATCGCGTCGAGCAGCGGGCGCCAGCAGGCCTTCGAGCGCTACCTGGAAGCGCTCGGACCGTCCTAGCCGACGACGGCCGCGACCGCCTCGACCACGGCCGGGTCGAAGTGCGTTCCGGCGCAGCGGCGGAGCTCGGCGAGCGCCTCGGCCGAGGAGCGCGCCTTGCGGTACGGCCGGTTCGTCGTCATCGCGCTGAACGCGTCCGTGCAGCAGACGATGCGGGCGATCAGCGGAATCGCCTCGCCCGAGAGTCGGTCGGGATAGCCCTTGCCGTCCCAGCGCTCATGGCAAGAACGGACGACCGTCCCGATCTCACCGAGCAGGCCGCCGACCTTCGTCAGCATCGCCTCGCCCTCGATCGTGTGCGTCTCGATCACCGCGCGCTCCTCGGGATCGAGCGGACCGGCCTTGTTGATGATCGCGGCGGGGATGCGGATCTTGCCGACGTCGTGGAGCAGCGCCGCGAACTCCGCCTGGGTGCGCTCCTCGGGGCTCAGGTCAAGGACGTCGGAGACGGCGAGGACGAGCTCCACGACCCCCTGGCTGTGCGTGCCGGTGTAGGCGTCGTCGGCCTCGATGATGTCGCCGAGCAGCTCGACGGTGCCCTTGAGCGTCCGCCACAGCTTGATCTCCTCGGTGATGCGGCGGCCGCGCTCGCCGGCGAAGACGGTGAGGACGATCGCGACCGGCAGGACGAGCAGGAAGGCGTAGTGCATGCGCACCGACGCGAAGGCGGCGAGCAGGCCGAGCGGGGTGAGCGCCGCGTCGACGCCGTAGGCGATCCCGGCGGCGGTGAGCAGGCGCCGCGGCCAGCTGGCCACCGCCCGCCACTCGCGCAGGGCGGTGCTGGCGAGGTCGGCGCCGAACTGCGCGGCGAGGGCGAGGATGTAGACCGGCCAGAGGCCCCACCGCGGCGGGCCGTCGCCGAAGGCGAGCAGCACGAGCACCGGGCCGACCACGTACCAGCAGGAGCACAGGAGGACGAGCACGCGCTCGCGGTGGCGGCGGCCGCGGACGACGTCGGCGTTCAGCGACATCCAGGAGGCGGCGGCGACGGCGAGCGGCACCCAGCCGAGCGGGAGCAGGAAGAGCATCGGGACGAAAACGAGCTGGGTGGGGATGGCCGCGCCGGTGCCGATCTCGAACTCGACGTTGGCCAGGGCGGCGAAGGCGAGCACGAGCACGCCGACGTCGATCGGGCCGGGCGCGCGGCCGGCGCCGGCCGTGAGCGCGAGCACGATCGCGACGATCAGGAATGCGCCGCCGAGCAGCGCCGAGAGCAGGCGCTCGTCGGCGTCGAGCGGCATGGCGACGCGCGAGCGCTGGCTCGCGTAGAGCTCCTCGTCTTTCGAGGTCATGGCGGCAGGGGTGCGGGAGGCGTCGCGCATCGCCACCGGGAAATCGGCTGCGAGCGCCGATTGTTAAGCCCGCGAAGGGTGGTTCTCAGGCGGATCTGACGGTCGCGGCGGCCTCGACGAGCGCGGCGATCAACGGATGCAGGGCTCCGGTCTCCGATGACCCCACCTGCGGCTGGAAGAGCGTTGCCACGTAGAACGGGTGATCCGGCAGCTCGACGGCCTCGACGCCGGCGTCGGGAGCGGTCGCCGAGACGACCAGGCCGGCCGCGACGAGACGGTCGAGCACCGCCGCCTCGAGGCCGTAGTTGCACCAGTGGAAACCGGCGAACGGGCCCGGCCCGCACAGCTCGGCGACGCGCGTCCCGGGCACGGTCGTGACCTGCCGCACCTCGCCCACGAGGCTGCACGCGAGCGGCGACACGGCGTGGACGCCGGCGTCCGGCGCCGTCTCGGCGTGGGCTGCATCCGCGATGCCCGCGGCGTTTCGGGCGAATTCGACCACCATGTGCTGGAACCCGCCGCACGTGCCCAGGATGGGAACCGCTTGAGTGCGGGCGCGCTCGATGCCGGCGAAGACGGGCCGCTCGTCGCGGTAGGGCGTCCCCGGCACGACCCAGAGTGCGTCGTAGCGGTCGAGCCGGGCGGCCTCGGGCCCGTCGGTCGCTACCCAGCGCGCCTCGACGCCCGCGGGCATGAGCGCGAGCGCGGCATCCAGCTCGCGGTGGGTGAGGTAGCTCGGGTCTCGATCCCCGACGACGGCGATGGCGGTGCGCATCGGGGGATTCTGGCCGAACCGCCGCGTGCGTGGGCCGACTACCAAATTCTGGGCGGGCATCTGGCCGCTGCGGGGATGGTGGCGTCACCCGACGTGGTGGAACATCTGCTCCGATGCCCGTCGACCCGGACTTCCGGCGGCCGGCCCTGGTCGACCGGATCGTTCGCGGGACCACGGAGTCGGACCCTGTGCGCCTCCACGGCGCCATCGTCGCGGCGCTCGAGCTCTACGGGCGCGACGACGCCCTGCGCCGGGTGTTCGTGCCGGCGCTGCGGCAGATCCAGGCCGAGCACGGGCGCGCCGCCCGCAACCGCGCCTCGGGCGCGATCCGCGACCAGCTCGGCTCGGGCGGCTACCAGTCGCCGTCGGCGTAGGAGCGCCGCCAGAGCGGCTCGGTGCCGCTGCGCACCCGCTCGGTCTCCTCCGCCGAGAGCTGCGCCGTCCATGCCCGCACCTGTGAGGCGCTCGCGCGCCGGATCGAGTCGGCCCGCCCGACCTCGCCGGGGTTCTCCGCCGACGAGGTCTCCCGCACGAGCCGCTCGACCGGCGGCGTCCACTCCAGGCCGAGGCCGGCGTAGAGCTCGCGAAAGCGCTCGACCGGGGCCGCCGCGACGTCCTCGTGGCGGACGAAGATCCAGTCCGGGTGGCGCTCCTGGAGCCTGGCGACGGCGCCGTAGAGCACGTTCCAGAGCAGGATCGCCTCGTCCAGGATCGCCGGCCGGCGCTGGGCGGCGGCGCGCAGCTCCGTCTCGTGCGGGCCCAGGAAGTCACGCATGAGCAGCGGCTGGTCGAGGAAGTCGGCGAAGCGGTGGCGCCAGTTGCGGCGGCGGATGCTGACCGCGAACGCGGCCGGGTGGCGGATCATGACGACCACGCGCATGCCGAACGTCGCCGCCAGCCATTCCGAGGAGAAGAGCGCGATCGGGTCCTTCATGAGCGCGGCCGAGACGCGCCGCCGGTCGCGGTCGAACCGGGCCCAGTCGCGCCCCATCCGGGCGGCGTCCTTGGGGCTGCGCAGGCTGCGCAGCTCGGCCCCCGGCCGGTAGCGGAACGCAAGCGCCGCGCCCATCGGCTCGACGTACGGCGGGCCGTTCTCGGCGCAGAGGTACTCGAAGTAGCGGGGGAAGCGGACCGGGAACGTGCCCGGCCGGTGGCGGGGGTTGAACGGCTCCCACAGGTACCCGAGCGGCGGGTTCGTCGACGCGGCCAGCACCCGGCCCACCCAGGTCGTCCCCGACCGGTGCGCGCCGGTGACGAGGATCGGCCGCTCAGCTGGGGTCAATGTTCCTGCCGGTCGCCGCCAGCTCGGCGGCCGAGACCGGCGGGCAGTTGCGCAGCGGCGCCTGCCAGCGCGGCAGCGGGTGGGAGAACTGGAACGCGTTTCGGATCGAGTTCGACTGCTGCTCGCGGCGGCTGAGGATGGGCATGCCGAAGTCCTCGTCGATGAACTTGAGCACGGAGGTGAAGTCGTAGGTCGTGTGGATGACACCCCGCTTCGCCCACGGCGAGATGATCAGCATCGGGACGCGCACGCCGAGGCCGAAGCGGTCCGGCTGCGGCGGCGCGACGTGGTCGTAGAACCCGCCCCACTCGTCCCACGTGAGCACGATCGCGGTGTGGCGCCAGTCCGGCAGGCGCATGATCCGGTTGATCAGGTCGGCGGTCCAGCTCTCGCCCTCGCACAGGGACGCGCCGCCGGGGTGGTCGCTGCGGTTGTACGGCGGCACGATCCAGGTGACGGCGCCGAGGTAGTCCTGGTCGAGGTCGCTGGGCAGCCACCCGAGCGGCAGGACGTGGCGGGCGTAGCTCGGGCTCTCCCGGATCGGCTTCACCGCGTCGTAGGCGACCCAGCCGTAGCCGTGGCCGTTCTCGGGCGGGCCGTACTGGGTCCATGGGATGCCGCGGCGGTCGAGCTGTGCGCCGATCGAGTCGACGGGGAAACACGGCCGCACGTGGACGAGCTCGCCGCGGCGGATCACCGGCACGGTCAGGTTGACCGGGCCGTCGCAGCCCCAGTTCTCGACCCCGAAGTTGGGGCCGTCCACCGCGCCGGCCGCGTTCGCCGCGACGGTGTAGAGATGGTTGGGGAAGCTGGACGTGTCGCCGGACGAGAAGGTGTGGTCGAGCAGCGCGTAGCGCTTGGCCCAGCCCCAGTAGTCCGGCAGCTGTCCCGGGAACGCCGTCGAATAGGCGAGCATCGTCTTCTTCCCGTCCTTGTCCGGCATCTCCGAGAAGCCGTTCATCTCCCCGCCGGCGATGTCGGTCACCGCGGCGTGGTGGTTGTGCTGGAGGTCGGTCTGCACGTCCTCCAGCCGGCGCAGCTTCACGACCCCGCCGTCGGCGGTGCGCCCGGTGCGCGTGCCGTCGCCGCCGGGGAAGAGCCCGAACATGCTGTCATAGGAGCGGTTCTCCTTGACGATGAAGACGATGTGGCGGATCGGCGTGCGCGCGCCGTGGATGACCAGGGGCTTGCGGTCGGGCGGCTTGCCGACCGTGGCGACGACGAGGCCGGGCTCGACCGAGCTGCGGCCGACGATCAGGACGGCGACGAGCGCCGCCGCCGCCAGGGCCCTCCAGGCGATCCGGTGCACGCCGGGGGACGCTACCGGGCGCGGCGAGCCGGCGTCGTCAGTGGAGGTGCAGGTTCGCGCCCAGGAGCACGATCGGCCAGAGCACGACGGCCAGCACGGCCGAGGCGATGGGGCGGACGGCGTGCAGGTGGCGCAGGTAGTGGTGCGAGTGGGCGACGAGCACGCCCACGACGAGAAACGCGATCACGAAGATGCTGCGGATGAAGCCGAACATCGATGCCTCCTCTCGGCGGCGTCAAGAGGTGCCACGGGCCGGCGGCGCACGACTGCGCGCCGCCGGCCCGTTCGCGCGCCGCGATGGCTAGATGGCGCCCCTGCGGCTCCCGAAGAGGCCGCGGCCGAGGAACCCGACGACGAGCGCCACAGCGAGTGCGATCAAGAGCACCCAGAAAGCGAGCTTGATCGCGCCCCAGACCCCGAAGAGGATCAGGGCAAGGATGAGAAGTATGAGTAGCCACATGCCTGCATAGGTACCCAACGGCACCAGCGGTAACCCAAATCAGTCAGATCACGATGCAGGCGGCGCTGCGCCGTCGATCGTCGCGGCCCACGTGCGCTCGAGCGCCTGCAGCAGGATGTCGCTCGGCTGCGCGCCGGAGACGGCGTACCGGCGGTTGAGCACGAAGAAGGGGACGCCGGTGATCCCGATGGCGGCCGCCTCGCGCTCGTCGCCGCGCACCTCGTCCGCGAGGCCGTCGTCGGCGAGCGCCGCGCGGGCGGCATCGGGATCGAGGCCGGCATCGGCGGCGAGTTCGACCAGCGTGTCCGCGTCGGTCAGCTTCCGGCCCTCGGTGAAGTAGCCGCGCAGGAGCCGCTCCTTGGCCTGGCCCTGCACGCCCGCGGCGCGGGCGGCGTGCAGCACCCGGTGGGCGTCGAAGGTGTTCCCGAGCTGGGCCAGGTCGGGGCGGTACTCGAGGCCCTCGGCCTCCGCGAGCGCGGTCATCTGCGCGTCGCGCTCGGCCGCCTGCTCGGCCGTCATGCCGTAGCGGGACAGGAGCATGGTGCGGCGGCTCTCGGCGACCTTCGGCGCATCCGGCTCGAGCTCGAAACTGCGCCAGACGACGTCGACCCGGTCGGCGTGCTCGAACCCCTCGAGCGCGCGCTCGAGCCGGCGCTTTCCCAGGTAGCACCAGGGGCAGACGAGATCCGACCAGATCTCGACCAGCATGCGCTCGGCCACGGCCGGATCAGGCGGCGCCGCGCTCGCCGTAGCGGGCGGCGGCGCGCTCGCGGGCGCGGGCGATCTCGACCTCGCGGTTGCGCGGCGGAGCGCTCGTCACGAGCTCTGAGAGCAGCTGCGCGGACGCGGCGGTGACGGCCTCGACGGCCCGCACGAAGGCCTCTTCGTTCGCCTTCGACGGCTTCGTCATCCCGCTGATCTTGCGCACGTACTGGAGCGACGCGTCCCGGACGTCCTGCTCGGTCGTCGGGGGGTCGTAGTTATGGAGTGGGCGGATGTTTCGGCACATGTCCGCACTGTACCCGCCGCCTCCTGCGACCGCGTGCGCCTCCCGGCGGCGTCAGTCGCTAGCTGGTTGATCGGTACGTCCCGTGCAGCCGCAGCCCCACCCGCGCTCGGCCGAGCCATCAACCGTTGTGCGTCCGGGCGCGCGCGGACTTGCCGATCAACCATCTCGAGTGGTGGCAGGTGCCCGGTGCCCGGCTCCAGACGCTCAGCACTCCGGCCGGCGGCGTGACGGCGCACGTGAAGTTGCCGTTGCCGGGGATGCCCGCGTCCCACGCCTTCCACGGGCCCGAGCCCGTCCGCCGGAATACCAGATAGGCGCCGTCGTCCTGGTTTCCGATCTGGCCTTCTGCGCGTCCTTGCTCGGGATCAGCGCGGCGCCGGCCCATCGGTCGCCGGTGGCCGGGTCGAGTAGTCCGCGACCGGCAGCGTGTGGAGCGCGGCGCCGGCCGCGAGCAGCTGGCTTCGGATCGCGTTCGTGACGACCAGGTTCTGGGCGCCGGCGGCGGTGGTCTGGCCGGAGACCGGCGTGACGTCGAGCCGGACGATCCCGAGCCCCCGCAGCCCGGCACGGCGAGCGCAGCCACGAGGGCGAGGAGCGGGGCGCAGGCGATGCGCGCGTCGGCCCGAGACGGTAACGCGCCGGGGTTGTAAACGGTAATTGAGCGTGTTGTGAGAATCTCTTGGAAGCATGTGGAAGCGGCGCCGGATTGCCGATGATCCGCCGCATGCAACGATCCAGGAAGCTCTTCATGTGTCTCGCGGTCCTCGTGCTGGGCGTAGGTCCCCTCGCCGCCCAGGCCACGGCCGCAACCCCGCCGCCGGTCTCCTCGCGGTTCCCCAAGATGATTTTCTACCGCCAGTTCCGGCTGCCGCTCGCGCCGCACACCTGGACGCTCTACGACGGCGTCCCCGGGTGCTGCCCGCAGTCGATCTGGGCGCCCTCGCACGTCGTGTCGAAGGCCGGCGCGCTGCGGATCCAGACCTACAGGGATGCCAACTACGGCGGGAAGTGGGTCTCCGGCGGCACCTCGATGGCGCGCCTCGTCAGCCAGACGTACGGCCGCTGGGTCGTCCGGTTCCGGATGAACCGCGGCAAGGGCGTCGGCATGGACGTCGCCCTGCGCCCGAACGGCGGCGGCACCGTCGTCGACTGGATCGAGGAGTCGTCCGACAAGGGCGCCGCCCGCCGGGTCGAGACGGCCACGCTCCACTACGGCAGCACGCGCGTCCACGCCCACGTGACCGCCGACTTCTGGAAGTGGCACACGATGACGCTCGCATGGGTGCCGGGGCAGATCACGGTCCGCCTCGACGGCCACCTGTGGGCGAACTACACGAGCCACATCCCGACCACGCCGATGCACCTCGTCATGCAGACGAACACCGGCACGAACGGGTTCACCGGCGTCCTGCCCGACTCGACCACGCCGCCCAAGGTGGCGCTCCAGGTCGACTACGTGGCCATCTACAAGTACAAGTAACGAGCTCTACCGAGGGGTCCACGTCGCCGGCCGGGGGGCTCGCCTCCCGGCCGGCGGTGTTGTCTCAGGGTTCACCCGCCTGGCGCCGGGCCCGCGGTGCCGACATCTGCACGAGCCGGGGCTTCGAGTGCTCGACCTGGAGCGTCGTGTGGTGGATGCCGAAGCGCTCGTCGATCACCCCCTCGAGCTGCTCGCGGATGCCGTGGCAGTCGGCGTCGGATTCGACCAGGACGTGGGCGGACAGCGACGGGAAGCCTGACGTCACCTCCCACACGTGCAGGTCGTGCACCTCGACGACGCCCGGATGGCCGGCGAGCGCCGTCCCGATCTCCTCGACGTCCATCCCCTCCGGCGCGGCCTCGAGGAAGATCCGGCCGCTGGCCTTGAGCAGGCCGTACGATGCGCGCAGCATGAGCGCCGCGACGAACAGCGAGGCGATCGGGTCGGCCCGCTGAAAGCCGGTCACGAGGATCGCGATCGCGGCGATGCCCGTGCCGATGAACGCGTAGAGGTCGGTGACGATGTGCTGGAAGCTGCCCTCCACGTTCAGGCTCTGGCGGTTGGCCCTGGCCAGCACCCAGGTGGCGACCAGGTTGACGATGACGCCGACGACGGCGACGGCCAGGATCAGCTTCGCCTCCACCGTCGGCGGCGTGATCAGGCGGCGCACCGCCTCGATCACGATCAGGACGGCGAGGGTGAGGAGCGTCGCGCCGTTGAACTGGGCGGCCAGGATCTCGGCGCGGCGGTATCCGTACGTCATCGCGCCCCGGGCCGGGCGGGTGGCGAGCGACGCCGCCCACAGCGACAGGCCGATCGCGACCGCGTCGGTCAGCATGTGGGCCGCGTCCGAGACCAGCGCCAGCGAGTCGGCGATCAGGCCGACCACGATCTCCAGCATCATGAGCCCCAGGATCAGGCCGAGCGCGATCGCGAGCTTGCGCCGGTCGGCGTCGGCGGAGACGGCGTGGGAATGGCCGCCGTGGCCGTGATGATGGTCGTGGCCGTGGCTCATCGGATCGAGCCCCGTGAGGATATCCGGCCGTCCCATCTCACGAACCGGCGCGCGGCGGCGTTGTTCGGTCGATGAGCGTCCTCGACGAGGCTGCGGTTGCCGTCCCCGTCCGTCGCGACCTGCCCGCGCTCGCCGCCGGCCTGGTCACGGTCACGGCCTGGGGCTCGGCGTTCGTCGGCATCCGCGCCGCCGGCCACGCGCTCTCGCCGGGCTCGATCGCGCTCGGGCGGCTGCTGGTGAGCTGCGCCGCGCTCGGCACGGTGGCGGCCATCCGGCGCGAGCCGCTGCCGGCCCGCCGCGACCTGTGGCAGATCGCCGCGTACGGCGTCCTCTGGCTCGGCCTCTACAGCGTCGCCCTGAACGCCGCCGAGCGGCGGGTCGATGCGGGGACGGCCGCGATGCTCGTGAACACCGGCCCCATCCTGATCGCGATCATGGCCGGGATCTTCCTGCGCGAGGGCTTCCCGCCGGGCCTGTTCGCCGGGTGTACGGTCGCGTTCGCCGGCTGCGTGACCATCGGGTACGCGACGGCGGAGTCGACCTCGGCGGCCGAGTTCGGCATCCTGCTCTGCATCGTCGCGGCGTTCGCCTACGCGTCCGCGGTGGTCGTGCAGAAGCCGGTGCTCGCGCGGGTCTCGCCGTTCCAGGTCACCTGGCTCGGGTGCGCCGCGGGGATGATCGCCTGCCTGCCGTTCGCGCCGGGCCTCGTCTCGCAGGCCGCGAGCTCCGGCCCCGGCCCGATCGCGTGGACGATCTACCTCGGCCTCGTGCCGACCGCGCTCGGCTTCGCCACGTGGTCGTTCGCGCTCGGGCGCACGAGCGCGGGGCGGATGGGGTCGCTCACCTACCTGGCGCCGGTGGTGGCGATCCTGCTCGGCTGGGCGGTGCTGAGCGAGCGGCCGCCGTGGCTGGCCTTCGCCGGCGGCGGCCTGTGCCTGCTCGGCGTGATGCTGGCGCGGCGGCGGCGCTGATCGCCTAGAGGCCGTCGGCGAGCTCGTGCAGCGCCGCCGCGAGCGCGTCCACGCAGGCGGCGACGTCCTCGGGCGAGCTCGACTCTGCAGGGGAGTGGCTGATGCCGCCGTTCAGGCTGCGGACGAAGAGCATCGCGACGGGTACGCCTGCCCGGGCCAGCACCTGCGCGTCGTGGCCCGCGCCGGAGGGGAGCGACGGCGCCCCCGCAGCCGCCCGCCCCAGCACGTCTCGCAGCTCTGGATCGCAGGCGACCGGATCGATGCGCATGGTGACGTTCACCTGGGCCTCGCAGCCGTGCGCCTGGGCGGCCTCCTCGGCGACCTTCGAGATCGTCCGCTCCAGCGCGGCGAGCCGCTCGGCGTCGGGCGCACGGGCGTCGACGCGCACGGTCGTGCGCCGCGCGATGACGTTCGCCGCTCCCGGCTCGACCGCGATGGCCGAGCCGACCGTCACGACCGCGTCGGGGATCTCGCGCGCCGCGGCGGCCGCGCCGACCTGGAACGCCGCCGCGCACAGGGCGGCGTCGCGCCGGGTCCCCATCGGTGTCGTGCCGGCGTGCCCGGCTGCGCCGGCGAAGACGACCTGCAGCTCGAGCATCCCCACGATCGAGGTGACGATGCCGAGCGGCGCGTCCTTCCCGGCCAGCACCGGCCCCTGCTCGATGTGCGCCTCGACGAAGGCGGCCGGGGCCGGGACGAGCCAGCCTTGGCCGGGCATGAACGGGTGGCCGCCTGTCGCCAGAGCCTCGCGCACGGTGACCCCGTCGCGGTCGGCATTCTCGAGGCCGGCGACATCAAGCTGGCCGCTGACCGCGCGGCTGCCGAGGAACCCGTCGCCGAAGCGCCAGCCCTCCTCGTCGCGGAACGCAACGACGCTCAGGGTGCGCGCCCCCGGCTCGAGCCGCGAGACCGCCTCGAGCGCCCCCACCACGCCGAGCGCGCCGTCGAAGCGGCCGCCGCGCGGCACGGAGTCGAGGTGCGAGCCGCACCAGATCTCGGCCAGCCCCGGCTCGCGGCCGGGAAGGCGCCCGTACAGGTTTCCGATCGCGTCGGTGCCCGTCTCGAGGCCCGCCTCGCGCATCCATCCCTCGGCGAGGGCGTGCGCGGCATCCTCGTGGACGGAGAGCGCCGGCCGGTTCGCGCCCTCGCCGCCCCCGATCGCATAGAGCGCGTCCAGCCGCTCCTCGACCCGGCTCGCCGTCACCGCAGGATCGTCGCCGGCGGCGCGAACGAGCGCACCTTCGACGTGCGCAGCCCCAGCGAGAGCAGCGACTCCGTGTGCGCGACCGCGGCCGGCACCGCCTCGACGACCGGGACATGCAGTCGGCGCTCGAGCTCGGCCCGGATCGAGACCATCGCGCCGCAGCCCATGCATAGCACCTCGGCCCCGGCGGCGATGGCCCGCGCGCCCGCCGCCTCCATCCGGTCGACGGCGCCGACCGGGTCGTCGTCGAGCTCGAGTACCTCGGCCTCGCTCGGCTCGACGGCGGCGCAGCGAGCCTCGATCCCGTAGTGGCGCAGCAGGTCCCACGTCGCCGGGGTGGCCCGGTCGACCGTCGAGACGATCCCGAACCGATGCCCGAGAGACATCGCGAGCAGGAAGCTGGCCTCGGCGATGCCGACGATTGGCGCGTCCGTCAGCTCGCGGGCGGCGTACAACCCGGGGTCGCCGAAGCAGGCGACGATGGCCGCATCGAACGTCCCGGCCCGCTCCGACACGAGCCGGGCGACGGCCGCAGCGGCGATCGTCTCGTCGTACCAGCCATCGATGAACGGCACGCTGCTGTCGACGGTGGCCGCCTCGATCTCGGTGCCGGACCGTGCGGCGGCGCGGGCGGCGTCCGCCATCCCCTCCGTCATCGACACAGTCGTGTTGGGATTGATGATCAGGATGCGTGCGCTCATGCCGTCGCCGCCTCGAGCAGCCGCCGCTGGGCGGGGACGAACCGGCCGAAGCCGGGCGCGACCGTCTCGCCGGCCCCGTCCTGGAAGACGGTGGTGCCGCGCACGAGCGTGCGCACGACCCGCCCGGTCACCTCCCGGCCCTCGAACGGCGTCCATTTGTGGGTGTGGTGGAGGTCGGCGCCGTGCACCGTCCACGTCGTCGCCGGGTCGAGGAGCGCGAGGTCGGCGTCGGCGCCGATCGCGATCGCACCCTTGCGCGGGGCCACCTGCCACAGCGCGGCCGGCGTCGTCGCCGTCCACCGGGCGACGTCTTCCCACCCGAACCCGCGCGCGCGGGCCTCGCTGACCACGACCGGCACGAACGTCTCGATGCCGGGTAGGCCGTTGGGCGCGGCGAAGATGTCGTCCACACCGCGGGTGCGGCTCTCGTAGGTGAAGGCGCAGTGGTCTGTCGTGATGCAATCGATCGTGCCGTCGGCGAGCCGCTCCCACAGGTGCTCGACGTCGGTCCGGGAGCGGATCGGCGGCGCGCAGCGCGCGAACGGCCCGAGCCGGGCGAGGTCGTTGTGGTCGAGCGCGAGGTACTGCGGGCACGTCTCGCAGGTCACCCGAACTCCGCGCGCCTTCGCCCGTGCCACCGCGTCCGCCGCGGCGCCCGCGCTCAGATGGACGATGTGTACCCACGCGTTTGCAGCTTCTGCCAGCACGATGGCGCGGCTGACCGCCTCGACCTCGACGATGGGCGGGCGGGAGTCGTGGTGGGCCAGGGGCTCCTTGCGGCCCTCGGCCTCCATCCGCGCGAGGCCGGCCTCGAGCAGCGTGTCGCTCTCCGCGTGCACGCCGAGCATCAGCCCGGTCGGGGCGAGGTGCGTGAGCGCGGCCAGCAGGCGGTCGTCGTCGACGCCGGGGAAGCTCGGGTCGGAGTTGCACATGAACGCCTTGAGGCCGGCCGCGCCGGCGGCGATCTGCTCGTCGATCTGCTCGGCGGTGGTGGCCTGGACGACGCCGCCCCAGAGGGCGAAGTCGACCACGGCGTCGGGCTCGGCCAGCGACCGCTTGCGTTCGAAGGCGGCGCCGTCGACCGTCGGTGGCCGGGCCTGCGGCATCTCGACGACGGTGGTGACGCCGCCCGCGGCGGCGCCGCGTCCTCCCGCCTCGAAGCCCTCGTGCTCGTCGGGGTCGGGGTCGAACAGGTCGGGGTCGTCCTGGATGAAGTGCGTGTGCGCATCGACCACGCCCGGGAGGACCACGAGGCCGTTTGCGTCGATCAGCTCGGCGCCCGTCCGCCCGGCGGCGCCGGGCGCAGCCAGCTCGACCACGACGCCGTCGGCGATGACGACGTCCATCGGGCCGATCCCGGCCGCGGTCACGACCTGACCTCCGTGAACGATGATCCTGGACTCGCCGCCTGCCATGTGCCCCTCCGTCGTCGTCATTGGTCGAGGTGCGGCGAGAGGACCTCCTGGAGGCCGTCGCCGACGAGGTTTGCCGCGAGCACCGCGACGAAGATCGCGAGGCCTGGGAACGTGACGTACCACCACTGCGTCAGGTAGTAGTCGCGCCCGACGGCGATCATGGAGCCCCACTCCGGCGTGGGCGCCTGCGCGCCGAGGCCGATGAACGAGAGCGCCGCGAGGGTGAGGATCGCGTAGCCGAGATCGAGGCTCATCTGCACGATGATCGGCGTGGTGCAGTTCGGCAGGATGTGGCGGAAGACGATGCGCGCCCGGCTCGCCCCCGCCAGCCGGGCGGCCGAGATGAACGTCTCGTTGCGCAGCTGCAGCACCTGTCCCCGCACGAGCCGCGCGTACCACGGCCACCACACGATCGCCGTCGCGAGGGTCGCGTTCACGAGGCTCGGGCCGAGTGCGGCGGCCACGCACATCGCCAGGATCAGCGCCGGGAAGGCGAGGAACATGTCGGTGACCCGCATCAGCACCTCGTCCAGCATCCCGCCGGCGTAGCCGGCGATCAGGCCGACGACCGTGCCCACGCTGGCCGCGATGGCGAGGATCGCGACGCCGGCGGTGAGGCTGTAGCGGGCGCCATAGAGGACACGGCTGAAGAGGTCGCGGCCGACGTCGTCGGTGCCGAACAGGTGGTGCGAGCTGGGCGGCAGGAACTTTGCCGCCGCGTCGAACCCGTCGGGGTTGTACGGGGCGATCAGCGGGGCGAAGACGGCGCCGAACACGAGGATCGCCAGCAGCGCGAGGCCGAGCGCGCTGAGCGGATTTCGCAGAAGTCGGCCCAGGATCGCCGTCGAGCCGCGCAGCCGCCGGCGAACGTCATCGGCAGGGCCGGGCACATCGGGCACCGGCGTCATCTCGGCGGGCGGGACGAGACTCATGCGCCCGCCTCCTGCGCGTCGGCGATGCGCGGGTCGAGCAGGAGGTAGGCGACGTCGACGAGCAGGTTCACGATCACGTAGGTGACCGAGATCAGGAGCGTCACGCCCATGATCGCCGCGAAGTCGAGGTTCGAGATGGCGTTCACGGCATACAGACCGATCCCGGGCCACGAGAACACGACCTCGACCAGGATGCTGCCCGCGAGCAGCGTCCCCACCTGGAGCCCGAACACGGTCGTAACCGGGATGATCGCGTTCGGCATGATGTGCCGGCGCACGACCAGCGAGCGCGAGATGCCCTTGGCGACGCTCGCCCGGACGTGGTCGCTCGACCCCACCTCGATGACCGACGCCCGGGTCATACGGGTGATGACAGCCATGCTCCCGGCCGCCAGCGTCACGGCCGGGAGGATGAGGTGACTGAGGGAGGAGCGCAACGCCACCGTGTCGCCGCTCCAGATCGCGTCGACGACGTAGAGGCCGGTGGCGTGTGTCGGGGGAAGCAGGGCCGGGTCGATGCGCCCGCCCACCGGAAGGATGTTCAGGCGCTGGTAGAAGATGATCTGGAGGACGATCCCGAGCCAGAAGACCGGCATCGAGACCGCCGCGATGGAGAGCAGGCGGCTGGCGTGGTCGGGCAGCCGCCCCCGCCGCATCCCGCCGAGCAGCCCCAGCGGCAACCCCGCGACGACCACGATGAACATTGCGGCGACCGTCAGCTCGATGGTCGCGGGGAAGAACTGGCGCAGGTCCTCCGACACCGGCCGGCGGGTGGTGATCGAGTTGCCCAGGTTGCCGTGCAGCAGGTCGCCCATGTAGGTGACGTACTGCTGCACCAGGGGCTGGTCGTAGCCGTACCTGTGCCGGAGCACCTCCACCTGCTGCTCCGTCGCGTGCGGCCCGGCCTGCAGCCGTGCCGGATCTCCGGGCACGATATGCGTCACCGCGAACGTGACCACGCTCATGCCGAGCAGCACGATCGGCAGCGAGATCAGGCGTCGGAGGAACAGCCGGCCCACGGTTGCTCAGGCGCTCAGCCTGTAGGGATCGACGGAGTTGATGTACATGCCGTTGAACTCGAAGCCCTTCAGGTCGGGGCTCATCGGCAGCAGGTAGTTCACGTCGCTCAGGAAGATGTACGGGGCATCCTCGACGACGATCCGTTGCGCCTGCGCGTAAAGCTGCATGCGCTTCGCCTTGTCCGGCTCGGCCGAGGCCTTGTTCAGAACGGTGTCGAACTGCGGGTTCGAGTAGTAGGTGAAGTTGTATCCGGCCGATCCCTGCGCCGACGTGGCGAAGAGCGTCCACAGGAAGTCGAACGGCGTTGCCAGAGACGGCCACCAGACCACCCCGTAGGCCTCGTTCGCCGTGGCCTTGTTCGAGAGCGTGCCGACCCACGTCGACGGCGACAGCTCCTGGATCGAGACCGTGATCCCCAGATCCTTCATGTTGGCCTGGAACTGCTCGCCGAGCGGCCGCTTCCAGTAGTAGCCCGTCTCGTAGATGAACTTCAGCGAGAACCCGCCGCCGTCGAACCCGGCGGCGGTGAGCATCTTGCGGGCCTTGTCGGGGTCGTAGCTGTACTGCGGGAGCGTCCCGTCCCAGCCGGGAAAGATCTTCGGCAGCGGGCCGCGGGCCTGCGTGGCGGTGCCGTTCAGGACGTTCTTCGTCCACGTGTCGTAGTCGAAGCCGTACGAGATCGCCTGGCGGACGGCCTTGTTCGCGGTCGGGCCGGTGCGGCACGGCAGGCCCAGGTAGTAGACGTTGAAGCTCGGGTCGTCGGTCACCGTCACGCTCTTCTCGGAGCGCATCGAGTAGACGACGTCATCGGGCAGGTAGAGCGCGATCTGGCTCTGGCCGCGCTCGAGCTCGAGTCGGCCGCTGGACGGGTCGGACACGTACTGCACGAGGACACGCTCGAAGTGGGCGCCCTTCCAGCCGGCCCAGTACTTCTGGTTCCGCGAGAACGACGCCTGCTCGTTCAGCTGGTAGTTCTGGAGCGTGTAGGGGCCCGTGCCGACCATGTTCGAGCGCAGCCAGGACTGGGCCCAGTCGTTGCCCTTGTGGTCGGTGAGCGCCTTGGCCGAGATGAGGTAGAGGCCGTAGAGGCTCGCGAAGCCGTACAGCAGGCCGTCCGAGAACCCGGACAGGTTGATGACGACGGTGTGGTCGTCGGGCGCCTCGACGCTCTTCACGGTCGAGAGGGCGTAGGCGATGCCCTGCTTCACGGCGATCTGGCGCTCGATGTTGAGCTTGACCGCGGCAGCGTCGAGGGCGGTGCCGTCCGTGAAGCTGACGTCGGGGCGCAGGTGGAACACGAGCGTGTTCTTGGCGTTGTCGAGCTCGTACGCCTGGGCCAGGCGCGGCTCGACGTCGATGGTCGAGCCCTTGAACTGGAGCAGCGGCTCGTAGACGCATCGCCAGAGGAGCGGCGACTGGCCGTCGAGCGAGACGCCCGGATCGAGCGTCACGGGAGTCGCGCCCGAGGTCATCGTGAGCACCTTGGCGGCGGTCTGGCCCGAGCTGGCGCCGGCGTTCGCGTTCGTGCCGCCGCAGGCCGCGGCGATGGCGGAGATGCCGGAGATCGAGAGGCCGGCGGCGCCGGCCCGGGCGAGCGCGTTGCGCCTGCTCATCGGCCGGCGCAGCAGGTCGTCGATGAGGCTGCCCCGGTCCGGGGCGGGGGGGTGTTGGCGTGGGTGGTTCACGCGTGTCCTCCTGGAGATTGCGGCTGGGCGGGGGGCGCGCCGGCGACGCGGTCGTGGAAGTGGCAGCGGACGGTGCCGCCGCCGGCTGCCGGAACCGGTGGCGGGTCGGTCGTGACGCAGATCTCGGGGTCGTCGATGCTCTCCCGCAGCCAGCAGCGGGTGTGGAAGCGGCAGCCGGACGGCGGCGCGGCCGGGCTGGGCGGGTCGCCGCGCAGGACGATCCGCTCGCGGGCGGCCTCGACGGCCGGGTCGGGGACGGGGGCGGCGGAGAGCAGGGCGACCGTGTAGGGATGGGCGGGATGGTCGAGCACGCGCCGGGCCGGGCCGATCTCACACATCCGGCCCAGATACATCACCGCGATCTCGTCCGCGATCTGGCGCACGGCGCCGAGGTCGTGGCTGATGAAGAGCGAGGTCAGCTCGAGGTCGCGCTGGATCTCGGCGAGCAGCTCGAGCACCTGCGCCTGGATCGACACGTCGAGCGCGCTCGTCGGCTCATCGGCGACCAGCAGGTCGGGGTCGAGCGCGAGCGCGCGGGCGATGCCGACGCGCTGACACTGTCCGCCGGACAGCTGCGACGGGTAGCGGTGCTCGGTGACCTGGGGGAGGCCGACCCGGTCGAGCAGGTCGCGCACCCGCGCCGTGCGCTCCGGGCGCGTCCCGCGGCCGTGGATCCGCAGCGGCTCCTCGATCCAGGCGTGCACGTCGATCCGCGGGTTCAGGCTGGAGTAGGGATCCTGGAAGATCATCCCGATGCGGCGCCGCCACGGCCGCAGGCCGCGCTCGTCCAGGGGCGCCAGGTCACAGCCGTCGAACTCGATCGCGCCGCTGGTCGGCTTCAGCAGGCGGACCACCGCCTTGCCGAGCGTGCTCTTGCCGCACCCCGACTCGCCGACGAGCCCGAGTGTGCCTCCACGGACGATCTCGAGGTCGACGCCGTCGACGGCGCGCACGTTCGCGTGCCGGCGCGCATAGTGGACGCGCAGGTCGCGCACCGAGAGCAGCGGCGCGGTCGCGCTCATGCGCCCGCCCCCGCCGCCGCGCGCAGCGGCCGCCCCGCCTCGGCCTCTGCGGGTGTGACCGGGTTGTGGCAGGCGAAGCGCTGGTCGGGCCGGCCTTCGTCCGCCGTGAGCTCCGGGTCGTCTGCCGAACAGCGGTCGAGCCGCCACGCGCAGCGGGGCGTGAACGGGCAGCCGGCCGGGAGCGCTGTCGGGTCGGGCGGCTGGCCCGGGATGGCCGCAAACGTGCCGGCGGCGTCGCGGTCGGGACGGGCGATCGAGCGCAGGAGGCCCACGGTGTAGGGATGCCGTGGCCGGGCGAAGATGTCTGCCACCGGCCCGGACTCGACGATCCGGCCGGCGTACATCACGTTCACGTGCTGGGCGGTCGCGGCAACGACGCCCAGGTCGTGGGTGATCAGGATCAGCGCGGTGCCGGACTCGCGGGTAAGCGTTCGCATCACGTCGAGCACCTGCGCCTGGATGGTCACGTCGAGCGCCGTCGTCGGCTCGTCCGCGATCAGGAGCTTCGGTTTGAGCGCGAGGGCGATCGCGATCATCACCCGCTGGCACATGCCGCCGCTCAGGCGGTGCGGGTAGCTCTCGAGCACGCGCGCGGGGTCGGGGATGCCGACGTCCGCGAGCAACTCGGCGGCGCGGCTGCGGGCGGCGGCGCGGGTGAGCTTCTCGTGGGCCTGGAGCGCCTCCGTGATCTGCTTCGAGATGCGCACGACCGGGTTCAGGCTCGACGTCGGGTTCTGGAAGACGATCGCGACGTCGCGGCCGCGGCGGTGGCGCCATTCCGCCTCGCTCAGCGACAGCAGTTCGACGCCGTCGAGCGCGAGCCGGGCGGCGGTCACCTCGGTGCGGCGGCCGGGGACGAGACCCATGAGCGCGAGGCTGGTCACGCTCTTGCCCGATCCGGACTCGCCCACGAGGCCGACGGTCTCGCCGGCGTCGACCGCGAAGCTGACGCCGTTCACCGCCGGGACGACCCCCGTCCGGGTGCGGAAGCGGACGGCCAGGTTCTCGACTTCGAGCAGTGCCATCAGCCGGCTTCCGCTTCCGCATCAACCTCAACTTGAGCATTAGCCTCAGCCGCAACCGGGTCGAGCGCGCGCCGGGCGAGGTCGTCGGGCAGGCCGATCGCGCCGAGCGCCGCCACGAGCGTGCGACGGGCGTCGTCCCAGTCGCCGGTCATGAGCGCGCGCAAGCCGAGCCCGTCGCCGAGCCGGGCCAGGATCAGCGCCTCCAGCTCGTCGGGGAGGCGGGGCGAGACGAGGCCGGCCTCGTGCCAGCGCGTCAGGGTCTCCGTGACGAGCGCCTCCCAGCGCTGATCCGTGTCGACGAGCAGGTTGGCCATCTCCTTGTCGCCGGCACCGGTGCCGACGAAGTTCAGCCACAGCCGCCACTCGCCGTGCCGCTCGGGGGCGTGGGGGATGGCGACCGCGACGAACCGGCAGACGCTGTCCTCCGCGGTCGGCGCATCCCGGATCTCGCGCTCGACCCGGTCGAGCCAGGTGCGCATCGTCCACTCGAAGCAGGCCGAGATCAGCTCCGACTTGTCGGCGAAGTAGTGGGTGAGGACGCCGGTCGTGAACCCGCCCTCGCGCGCGATGCGGCGCAGGGACGTCGCCTCGAGGCCGTCGCGCATGATGACGCGCCGCGCGTGCATGAGCACCTCCTCGCGGCGGGAGCCGACACTCCTCATCGGGGGCTGCGGACGGGACATGACAACTGTTATGACGAAGCTACCGAACACGTCCGTCGGGTGTCAAGCGCGATGATCCGGGCATGGACGGCTGGCCCACGCCCGAGGACGCTGCGATGGAGTCGATGCCGCGCGGCATCACCCACGTGGTCGAGACGAGGTACAACGCGGGCGGAGATGGGGCCTACGTCCTGCTCGCAATCGAAGCGCAGCCGCCCGGCTTCTACCTCGAGGCGAACCTGTGCGAGCGCGATCCAGCCGGCGGCTGGATGCCGTCGGCGAGCGCGGGCGGCGGCTTCAGCGAGCTGACGCTCGAGGAGCTCCGCGCGAGCCCGCCGCCGCCCGGCATCGAGGCCCGCCGCTGGGCCGCGGGTGAATAAACGGGGTCAGACCCCTTTCTGATCACGGCCCGCGGGTACAGTTGCCTCCTCCATGCCACCGGGAATCGTTGGCCGCGAAGCGCAGCTGCTCGAGGTCGAGAGGTTCCTGGACGCGTCGGCTGCGGGATTCGCCGTCCTCGTGCTGGAGGGCGACGCCGGGATCGGCAAGACGACGCTCTGGCGCGAGGCGCGCAGCCGCGCCGGGGAGCGAGGCGCGCTGGTGCTCTCGAGCCGGCCGTCCGCGGCCGAGGCGAAGCTCTCGTTCGCGGCGGTCGCCGACCTGCTCGCGCGGGTCGAGGGCGACGCGTTTGCCGCCCTTCCCGACCCGCAGCGCGATGCCCTCGAGGTCGCGCTCCTGCGCCGCCGCCCGGCGGGCAAGGGGCCCGACAGCCGCGCGGTCGCCGCGGCCTTCCTCACCCTGATCCGCCGCCTCGCGGCTGAGGGGCACGTGATCCTGGCGGTCGACGACTGGCAGTGGCTCGACCCGCCGTCGCGGCGCGTCTTCGAGTTCGCGGCCCGGCGGCTCGAGGACGAGCCGGTCGGGGTCGTGTGCTCGATCCGGCCGCCCTCGCCGGGATGGCCGGCCGACGATCGGGTCATGCGGGTCGCGGTCG
The DNA here is from genome assembly GCA_036273515.1 of Gaiellales bacterium. GTDB lineage: Bacteria > Actinomycetota > Thermoleophilia > Gaiellales > JAICJC01 > JAICJC01. The sequence goes on along the minus strand of DASUHM010000068.1, from coordinate 16,691 downwards.
GCCCGTTGTCGCTGGCGGCACTCGGGCGGATCGTCTCCGCCGACCTGGGCCGGCCGCTGCCGCGGCCCGCGCTCGTCCGGATCGCCGAGGCCAGCGGCGGCAACCCGTTCTACGCGCTCGAGATCGCCCGGCTCACGGCGGAGCAGGGCCCCGAGCGACCGGCGGGCGTGCCCCGCGTCCCGGTGCCGGACGACCTCCGCAAGCTCACGGCAGGCCGCGTCCGCCGGTTGCCGCCCGCCACCCGCGACGCGGTGCTGCTCGCGGCGGTGGTCTCGGGCCCCGATCGCGGGAGCATCGACGTCGATGCGCTCGCGCCGGCCGAGGAGGCCGGGATCGTGACCGTCGATGCGGCGGGGCGGATCGCGTTCGCCCATCCGCTCTTCGCGGCCGCTGCCTACGAGTCGGTGCCGGCGGCCCGCAGGCGGGAGCTGCACCGGCGCGCGGCCGATCTGGTCGCGGAGCCGGAGGAGCGCGCCCGCCAGCTCGCACTGGCCTCGGTCGGCGCGGATCCCGCGGTGGCCGGCCAGCTCGACGAAGGCGCGGCGTCCGCCGCGGCGCGCGGCGCATTCGAGGCGGCGGCCGACCTGGCGGAGCTGGCGTCGCGGCTCACCCCGGCCGGCGACGTCGCCGATGCGGGCCGGCGGCTGCTGGCGGCAGCCCGGTTCCACTTCGACGCCGGCGACCTCGACCGCGCCGACGAGCTCGCCCGCCAGCTGCTCGGGGCTGATCCCTCCGGTTCGCTGCAGGCCCGGGCGCTCTGGCTCCGCTCTGACATCGCCGCCCGGCGCAGCGACTTCGCCGAGGCCGGCGGGCTCGCCGCGGCCGCGCTCGACCACAGCGGGGACGACCGCGAGCTGCGCGCCGCGGTCGAGCTGCACCTCGTCTACTGCGCGGTGAGCGCGGGCAACCTCCCCGGCGCCGAGCCGTATGCCCGCGCGGCCCTCGACGACGCCGGGGCTGTCGGGCACGACGGCATGCTGGCGGACGCGCTCGCGGTGCTGACGATGGCCGAGTTCCTGGGCGGTCGCGGGCTCGACCGCGGGCGCCTCGAGCGGGCGCTCGAGATCGAGGACCCGGCGATGGCCCGGGCGTTCATGATGCGCCCGCGCGTGATCCAGGGGATGTTGCAGCTGTGGACGGGCGAGCTCGGCGAGGCCCGGCGCACGCTCGAGGAGATGCACGCCGATCTCGTCGCCCGCGGACAGGAGGGCGCGGCGCCGATGCTCGCCCAGTACCTGGTGTGGGCGCAGGTCTGGGGCGGCGAGCTCGGGCCCGCGTCGCAGGCCGCTGCCGCGGCGGTCGAGGCGGCGGAGCTGCTGGACGACCCCGCCGTGTCGGCGATCGCGTTGAGCGCGAGCGCGCTCGTGCATGCGCACGACGGCCATGCGCCGCTCGCGCGTCGCGAGGCGGGCGAGGCGCTGGCCCACTTCGAGCGCCTGGGATGGCGGTCGGGGGTGATCTGGCCGCTGTGGGCGCTCGGGCTGGCGGACCTCGCCGAGGGGAACCCGGCCGGCGTGCACGGCCTGCTGGGGCCGCTGGCCGAGCAGGTCGTCCGCATGGGCCCGACCGACCCCGTGCTGCGCATGTTCGTGCCCGACGAGGTCGAGGCGCTCGTCGCGCTCGGCGAGCTCGACCTCGCGGCCGAGTACCTCGAGCCGTTCGAGCGCTCGGCGGCCGGGCTCGACCGGGCCTGGGCGATCGCTGCGGCCGGGCGCTGCCGGGGCGCGCTCGAGGCGGCCCGCGGTGCGCAGGACGAATCCGCCGCGGCGTTCGAGCGCGCGCTGGCGGCCCATGACACGGTCGAGATGCCGCTCGAGCGGGCACGCACCCAGCTGCTCGCGGGCGAGGCCTTCCGCCGCTTCAAGCAGCGGGGCCGGGCGCGGAACATGTTCGAGGCGGCTCTCGTGGCGTTCGAGGCGGCGGGCGCGCCGGCCTGGGCGGACAGGGCGCGTGACGGCCTGGCGCGGCTCGGGCGGCCGGGCGGCGGGGGCGACACGCTCACCGAGACGGAGCGGCGGCTGGCCGAGCTCGCGGCCTCGGGGCTCACGAACCACGAGGTGGCCGCGCGCGCGTTCGTATCGGTGAAGACGGTCGAGGCGAACCTGACCCGGGTCTACCGCAAGCTCGGCGTGCGGTCGCGGGTCGGGCTCGCAAACGCGCTGCGCGAGGCCCGGGGGGAGAGCCCTCCGGCGTAGGGTTTCCCCGCTTTCGGCGGGGGTTGCCGCCGCCTACGGTGGGCGGCATGGCAAGGGAGGTCGCAACCGAGTTCGTCGCCGAGTGCCTGTGGCCCGACGTTCACGAGGGCGATCTGCGGGCGCTCGACGCGCGCGCGGGCGAGGAGTCCGAGCGCGCGTCCGTCCGCTACCTGGGCTCGCTGCTGATGCGGCAGGACGAGGTGGTGCTGTGCCTCTTCCGCGGCGCCGAGGACGACGTGCGCCGGGTGGTCGAGGCCGCCCGGATCCCGTGCGACCGGCTCCTCGAGGCGGCGTGCTCGCCATGGCCCACCGAACCCGATAGGAGGCAGCGATGAGGGAACGCAAAGGGATGTCGACGCGCAGGGCGGTCGCGCTGGTCGCCGGGCTCGGCGTCGCGATGACGCTGACGGCGGCCGCCTGCGGAGGCAGCGGCGGCGGTGGATCGTCGTCCCCGCCGGCGAGCTCGGTATCCGCAGCCGTGTCGACCCCGACGACCACGCAGTCGACCGGGACGACCACCACCCAGACGACGACCTCAGACACCGGCCTCTCCGGGAAGTGGACGGGCACCTACAGCGGCACCTTCAACGGCACGTTCGTCCTCAACTGGACCCAGTCCGGATCGTCGCTCAGCGGCACCATCAAGCTCTCGACCGCCGGCACCACCGACGTGAACGGGACGGTGAACGGCAGCTCGATCAAGTTCGGCACGGTCGGCGGCACCGCGGTCCACTACACGGGATCGGTGTCGGGCGACTCGATGTCGGGCAGCTACTCGACCTCGGCGGGCGGCGGCAGCTGGAGCGCGCACAAGGCGTGATCGCGCTGGGCGGGCATCGCCCGGCGATGCCCGCCCGATCAGACGTCGGCTCAGGCTCGGGGTGTGAGGCGCTCGTTACGATCACGCGGTGTGAACCGTGGAGTACGGCTCCGAGACCTCAGGGTCTACGCGGAGGCCGCAGCGTCGCTTGGACGCGCTCGCCGCGGTGATCGATGCGTCTGGGGATCGCCGGCGGGGCTCCGCCGCGCCGTCCGGCATGGCGACGGGTGGGTGCTCTCGCCGATGCTGCACCGATCGAGGGAGGGGTTGCGCGGGCTCTCACTGCCGATCGGCTCGCCGGAGACCTGCGCCGAGCGGCTCGCGGCGTTCGCGCGTGCGGGCGTCGAACGCGTCCTGCTCTGCCCGATCCATGACGAGGTGCGGCAGTTGCACCTGTTTCAGGAGCGTGTCGCGCCCCTGCTCGCCACGGCCTACGCTTCCGGCGGCTCGTAGCCCGGCGGCGTCGCGACGCCGAACCGCTCGTGAAGGATCCGGATCTCCTCGTGATCCTTCGCCTCCAGCTCATAGCCAGCATGGACACGCATCTGCAGCTCGGGCGTCAGGCAGCGCACCTGCGTGCCGCCGATCGATCCGGTGCCGAGGAGGCCGGTGGCCGGGTACGTCCACGTGTCGCCGTCGTCCATCTGGTACAGCCCGTTGCCCTGCTCATCGAACGTCACCGGGTGGACGTCCACCTGGCGTCCGTGGGCGTCGGCCATCATGAAGCTGAGTGGCGCTTCGCGATCGCGAAGGGTGTAGCCAGCGCGCCGGAGGATCTCCTGGACGGTGGGGACGTCCTCGATGCCGACGACGATGTCGAGGTCGTCGTGCGCCCTCAGCTGATCGCCGATGAGCGCATCGACGCCCCAGCCGCCGTCGATCCATACGCCGACGCCTGCCGACTCGAACTGGTGGAGGAGTCCGGCGACATCGGCTTGCGTCATCTCCCGGGCGGGCTGCCTCCCGCGACCGGTGCGGGATCTCGTCATGTCCAGAGCCCTCCGGGCAGCCCCGCTGCGCCCCCGTGTGCATCTCGAAGGCGCTGCGGCCGGCTCAGTACTCGGACTTGATCACGAAGTAGGAACCGCGAATGGTTCCCGCCAGCCGCGACTTCTGGCGCGCGAACTTGAACCCTGAGAGCTCCTCGGGGACGTCCATCCCGTCGGACAGCTTGAACCCGACGGCGCGCTTGCCGCCGTCGTCGACCGTGTACATGACGTTGATCGACAGGCCGCTCTCGTAGAAGACGTAGGCCATGCGGATGTTCTCGACCTGGAACGCGGTCGCCTCGAGCGGGCGCGCCGCGATGACGATGTCGCGCTCCTCCTCGAGGATCCGGTGCACCCAGTCGACCGTTCCCTTCGCCTCGTCGGCCGGCTCGACCGTGAAGACGTGGTCGTATTTGTTCTTGAAGTAGCGGGCCTCGTTCGCGCGCAGGCCGGCGAGCGCATCCGCGACGGGAGACGACTCCAGGCCGACGGTCGAGACCTCGTTGAAATCCACGACGTAAGACATGGTGGCAGCTTATCGGGGCTGCGCCGGCCCGCCAGTATCGTGGGGCGATGGACGAGCCGTTCGTCGTGAATCTCGCCGACGCGCCCGCGATCGGCGCTGCGCGCGGGGCCACCTTCGTCAAGCTCGAGCCGGAGGGCGTGACCTGGCCCGACACCGGCGTGAACGTCCAGGTCATGCAGCCGGGAGAGCCGAACGGCCGCTACCACTCCGAGCCGGTGCAGGAGGACTTCCTCGTCCTCTACGGCGAGTGCATCGCGATCGTCGAAGACGAGGAGCGTGTGCTGCGCCAGTGGGACTTCCTCCATTGCCCTGCTGGGACCGAGCACGTCTTCGTCGGCGCCGGAGACGGGCCCTGCGCCGTGCTCATGATCGGCTCACGGCGCGAGGACGCATGCCACTACGCCGTCAACGAGACAGCCGCGAGGTACGACGCGTCGGTGTCGCAGGAGACCGACGATCCGATGGAGGCCTACGCCGACTGGCGTGCGGAAGGCCCGGACGTGCCGGTCCCGAATCCGCTCAGCCAAGCTCCTCGGCGAGGCCGATGAGGAGTCCTTCCGGGCCCCGGATGTAGCAGAGCCGGTACACGTCCTCGTACTGGACGACCTCGCTGCTCACGAGCTCCGCACCACGCTTGCGGAGCCTGTCGAGCGTGTCGTCGAGATCGTCGACGGCGAACATGACGCGCAGATAGCCGAGCGCGTTCACGGGTGCGTTGCGGTGATCGGCGACCACCGGCGGGTCGACGAATCGCGAGAGCTCGAGCCGTCCGTGGCCGTCCGGCGTGCGCATCATGGCGACCTCGACGTGCTGGTCGCCGAGCCCCGTGACGCGCCCTGCCCATTCTCCCTCGATTGTGCCCTGGCCTTCGAGCTCGAGACCGAGCTCGCGAAAGAAGGCGATGGTCGCCGGCAGGTCGGCGACCACGATCCCCATGTTGGCCATCCGTGTCACCGCCATGCGTCCTCCTCGTCGGAATGCGCCAGGCCGGCCTGGAGATCGCCGATGATCGATCCCAGCACGCCCGAGGCGAGCAACCCCGGCCCGAGCGGTCCAGACAGATTCTCGCCCACGGGCGGCAGCTTTCGCAGAGCCTTCCTGACGCCGGGAGACAGATGGCGCAGCTGCCAGCACACCTCCTCCTTGAGGGCCGCCGGCCGATCCGGGGCGGCCAGGCCCGCCGCGTTGGCGGCATAGGCAGCGGCGCCGAGGGCGTGCGCGCCCGAGTGGGGGACGGCCGCCGCCTGCCCGGCCGCCCGAGCGGAGGCCGCCGCGGCCGGCACGCGCACCGCCCGAGCCGCGCCGCCGTTCGTGAAACGGCGGCGGATCTCTTCCGCGACGGTGGACTCGCCGCGGGCGAAGGCGCGGGCCCGAGCGATGGCCTCTCGCGGGCGGCTGTCGCCCGGAGCCTGGTCCTCGAACACCTCCAGCACCCGCTGTGCGCAGTCAGCCGCCCATGCTGCGACGACTCGCCGGTCGGCTTCACTCAGCGTCTGGGGAGACCCACGCAAGACCGGATCTGGCATCAGAACCACGGAGCGTACCGGGATCGAACCGGTGACCCCCACCGTTTCGCGTTGCGACCGAGCGACTGTCCGAAACGGCCACGGTGACCCAGCGCCGCCCGTTGGGGTAGCGCACCTGCACGTAGTACCCGGAGGTGTGGACTCGGCTGTCCACGAGAGCGCCCACTGGGAAGGTGCCCGACGCTTGCAGGTCTCGCCAAGCCAGCGCGCGTCAGACCATCGGCCTGGTCAGGCCGAGTGCGACGAGGGCGGCGCGTCGGTTGTCGTAGACGGGCAGGTGTCCGTCCAGGCCAAGTAGGAGTAGCCGGCCGCGTGGCTGGCCGGTCGGGGCGACAACGGCCACGGACGGCTGTCCGTCGCGAGCGGCCAGTGTCCGCGCAACGGCGGCGACGATCGAGGAGTCGATGAACTCGACGGCGGTGAGATCGATGACCACGGGCAGGGCGAGGGAACGCGCGTGCTCGAGGTGTTCGGCGACAGTGGGTGCGGTTGCGAGGTCGTGCTCGCCGCGCAGTTCGATCAGCCACGCGCCGTCGCGCTGCTCTGCACGAGTGGTTCCGTGCATCTTGGTCGGGACTCCGATCTGCTCCCCGTCGTATGCTCGCGTGAAGCGACCGGCTGCGAACAAGCGGGAAGCGTGGCCTGCACGAAGTCAGAAGCCACGTTCACGGTAGCACTCGTCTCCCAGCCACCCGTCGGCGGGGCTGGGGGTGGGGCGGGCGACCGACCAGTGGGCGGCTGGTACCATCCCTGTGCACACCTCGCACGACATCGCGTTTGTGACCGCTTCGACTCGCACTCCTGGCTTCGGAGCCCTCGTAGATGGGACGGTGGACCGTGCCTGACGGTGGTGTGCCGAAGGTGGGGCCTCCGGATGAGGTGGATGGCACCGAGGCGCGGCTGCAGCGGCTGATCCAGATGATCATCGACTTCGCCGTCGATGCGCTGGGCGCGGACGGGGCGACGCTGACGATCGGCGAGCGCGAGATCTACTCGACGGTGAAGACGAGCGACTCGCGGCTCGTGCATATCGACGAGGCCCAGTACGAGGCCAAGGACGGGCCGTGCATCCAGGCGCTGTTGCAGAACGACGAGCCGATCGTCGTGGACGACTTCAGCGAGGACGAGCGCTGGCAGCACGTCGCCGACCTGGCCACCCAGCTGGGGATCCACAGCAGCCTGTCGGTCGGGGTCAGCATCGACCACGACCAGGCACTGGGCGCCTCGTTGAACTTCTACTCGCGTGAGCAGCGCCACTTCGCCGAGGAGCAGATCCGCTCCGGCCAGCTCCTCGCAGCGCAGCTGGGTACGGCGATCTCCACAGCCGAGCTCCACCGCGCCACGGCACGACTCGCGCACGAGCTGGCAAACGCGCTCCGAAGCCGCGCGGTGATCGACCAGGCCAAGGGAATGCTGATGCGGGAACGCCGCTGCACCGCCGACGACGCCTTCGACATTCTCCGCAAGGCGTCCCAGAACAAGAATGTACGGCTCGCGGAGGTCGCGGCGCGACTCGTCGCGGCGGCTCAGCGGAGCGGGTCGATCGACCCCGACGGCGTCCTCTGAGCCGTGCCGTTAAACGCGGCCCGCTCGCCCTCCGCCAGGCTGTCGTACAGGGGGATCACCTCGACGATGCTCAGCAGGTCGAGGAGCCGGCGTGCGGCGGATCCCGGCGCGGCCACGATCACGAAGGCATGGCACGCGTCCTCCGCCGCTCGCTGATGGCCGTACACCAGAGCGTTGACCGTCGTGGAGTCGATGAACTCGGCCGCCGACACGTCGACGACCACCCGCGTCCCCGTGTCCATCACCGCCTCGATCACGGCGCGCGGCGACGGGGTGGTTGAAAGGTCGACCTCTCCCTGCGCCGAGAGCACCCAGCGGTGCTCACCCAGATCCTGAGCGTGGAACTCTCCTCCGGCCATTGCCTCTCCCCGTCACTCACGACGTTGGGGAGAGGCCGCGCCGAAACCCGGAGTCCGTCGTTGTCTGCGGCTGCCAGGCTTTCTGCAAGCCTCGGACGGATTGACCTCACCCCCCGACCGGCTGGCATCTCAACCTGACGCCCACCATCGTACCACCCGCGTCCACCGATCAGTATCGGCGCGAGGAAGCAGCCCTTCGACTCCGGGCAGGAGGCGGGATCGTGGACGCGGAGACGGTCGGGATCGCGGTTGGTGTCGTTACCCTCGGCGTGACGATCTACGTCGCCGTCATCACGATCCTCGCCGACAGAGGGCCGGCGACCGCGTCCGGTAGCCCGTCCACCCGGGGGCGGGCGCCGCCCACACGACCCCGATCGAGCCGCCCAGCAGTCCGAAGCCCCTCCTCCCCCTCGATTCCCCCCGCGGCCGCAGGCGCGCACCGCCCCGACCCCAACCCCTCACCCTCGACCAGACGGTACGCCCGCGCGCAGACCACACCCGAGCCGCCATAGCGGAACGTGCGGAGCTGGAGTTGGTTGCGGTCGGTTCGCCGTGGCAGATATTCTTCACCTGGCTCCAACGGCGGAGCCAGCCACGCTTCCGAGGCGGATCCCGGCGGCGTTCGCGCGCGAAGCCCGGCGGCCCCTCGGAACATCACGAAGGGGGGCTTCGCGTTGTCTCCAGAAAGCGCGGTCGAGGTCCACGACCTCGGCGACTCGATCACGGTCGTCTCCGCCAGCGGCGAGCACGACCTCGCCACCGCCCCACAACTCGACCAAGCACTCACCCGGATCGAGGAAGGCGGCACGATCGTCATACTCGACTTGACGGCGGCGACCTTCATCGACTCCAGCATCATCACCACCGCGATCCGCCACGCGCAGCTCCGCGAGCAGCTCCTCATCGTCGCCCCTCACTACGGTCAACCCCGACGCACCCTCGACCTCGTCGAAGCGTTCAAGGTCCTGGAGCTGTTCGAGAACCGTGACGACGCGTTGCGCGCCGCTACGGCACGAGAACGAGGCGGACAGCCCGCATAAACGCGCTCGACCCGTGGTGGTGCCCCTCCCAGACGCTCGGGCTACGGGGGTTGGTGTTGGTGAGGTGGGTACGCTATGGGCGTGAACGAGCGCGCGATCATTGTCGGTGGCGGTGGGTGTGTACACGCCTCGTCCGTCGACCTCGTCGACGAGCTCGCCACGACCCACCTGCGCCGTTTGGATCGGCTCACGGCTGCCTGCGACGACGGGATCGTGCCCTGGGCGCAGGTCGAGCCGTTCATCATCCACGAGTGCGCCAAGGTCGGCCGGGATCCAGAGATCGAGCGGGCGAAGACGGCGATCTGCCAGTGTTACGGGGTCAGTCGCGGGGACGCGTTTCGCCTTCTCCGCCAGACGTCGCAGGATCGAAATCGGAAGCTGCGGGACGTCGCGCGCGACGTGGTTCTCCGACTCGGACACCTCCAGCATTCGTCCCACGCACACCCCGACTGACTCTGAACGCCGGCGGTCGCGTGCGACCCCTATCCGCGCGAGTCGTCGCGGAGTCGTGCGGAGCCTGGCGAGCCGTCCGACAGCACTCACACCCTGACCGAAGCGCCGTCAGGCCGTGCTGGCGGGAGCCTGCGAGTGGAGCGTACCGGGATCGAACCGGTGACCCCCAGCTTGCAAAGCTGGTGCTCTCCCAGCTGAGCTAACGCCCCGGGAGCCGGAAGGATACCCGGCGCATGGCCGGGACGGGCGGCGGGAATGAGCGGGGACGTGGCAGATGCTGCCTCCTCATTGCGCCCGCGCCACTCCATATACTCGGCCTCCGTGCCTGCCGTCCTCGGACGTTTCCGGCGAGAGGCGGTTCTGCCGATCGCGTGCGGCGCGCTCGCGGCCGTGCTGGTCGTCGCGCTCCTGACCCTCGTGCCGCCCTCGGGCGACGCGCCGTCGCACCTGTTCCAGACCTGGCTCTACCGTCACGGCGGGTTCCAGCTCTGGAACAACCTGTGGTACGCCGGCCGGTACGAGTTCGTGAGCTACAGCGTCCTCTACTACCCGCTCGCGGCGCAGACCGGCGAGCTGCCCGTGCTCGTGGCCGCGGCGGCGACGCTGGCCGCGTCGTTCGCCGCGCTCTCGCGGCACGAGTGGGGACGGGCGGCCCGCGGCCCCGCCGTCGCGTTCGCCTGCACGACGACCTTCGTCCTGATCGTGTCCGGCTCGTACCCGTTCACCGCCGGCGCGGCCTGCGCGGTGGCCGCGCTGCTGGCGCTCCAGCGCCGCCGCCGGCTGCTCTTCTGCGGCGCCGTCGTGGCGACGCTCGGCTTCTCGCCGCTCGCGTTCGCGGTGCTGCTCGCCATGCTCGCCGGCCTCTTGCTGGGGCATCCCCAGCCGATCGACGCCGCCCGCCGCCACTGGGTCGCGTTCGGGATCGTCGTGCTCGCCCTGTTCGCCGGCGTGCTCCTGCAGCGCGCCTTCCCGAGCGGCGGCATCTACCCGTACAACGTCACCGACGCGCTCGTGGTCGTGCTGTTCTCGCTTGCCGGCCTCTACGTGACCGGCAAGAGCCCGCGCGCCCGCTCGCTGCGGATGCTCTTCGTCGCGTACCTGATCCTGAACCTGTGCGCGTTCCTGTTCAAGAGCCCGGTCGGCTCGAACGCGACCCGCCTCTTCGCCGTCGCCGGCGCGCCGCTCCTGTGGCTGGCCGCGAACGTCAGCCGCCAGCGCTCGCAGGTGATCGTGCTCCCGCTCCTGGCCGCGACCGCCGCGCTCCAGGTGGGGCCGTGGATCCGCGACGCCTACTCGGCCTGGGGCAACCCGGCCGCGTCGGCCGGCTACTGGCGCCCCGCCGTCGACTACCTGCGCGCGCAGAACGACGACCAGCACCGCGTCGAGGCCGTCGCCACCTGGGGCCACTGGGAGGCCTACTACCTGGCCCGGGCCGGATTCCCGCTCGCGCGCGGGTGGTTCCGGCAGGACGACTTCCCCGAGAACCGGGTGCTGTACGACGACCACCTGACGGCCGCGAAGTACGACCACTGGCTGCGCGTGCTCGGCGTCCGCTATGTCGTCCTGCCTGACACGACCCTCGACTACAGCTCGGCGGCCGAGGCGCGGCTGCTGCGATCGGGCAACTCGGGCCTCGAGCTGGTGTGGAGCTCAGCCCACCTGCAGATCTACAAGCTGCCGTACGCGGCGCCGATCGTCTCGGCGCCGCCGGGCGAGCGGCCGGCGATGCTCATCCGGCTCGGCCACGAGGGCATCAGCTTCCTGGCGCCGGATCCCGGCCGCTACCTCGTGCGCGTGCGCTACAGCCCGTACTGGCAGCCGCACGCGCCGGACGCCTGCGTGGCCCGCGGCCCGGACGGAATGACCGACGTCACCACGGCCTATCCGGGCGTCGTCAACCTGAGCCTGGCGCCGTCGCTCGACACCGTCGCCGACGCGATGACCAGCAGCCGCCCGAAGTGCTAGAGCCGGCTTCCCCCGGGTGCGCCGACGCGATAGACTAGTTGGCCCGCGTCGAGGACGGAATGCCGAGCACGGTCGAGGACACCGCGAGCTGCGCGCTATGCCGCCGCCATCTACTGGTGGGCGAGCCGGCGCGCCTGTATCAGGATCCCCAGTCCAAGCGCTTCGCGAAGGTGTGCCCGCTCTGCTACGAGCGCGCCGACCGGCGCGGCTGGCGGGCCGAGGGCCGGCCGATCGTGGCCGTCCACGCCAACCCGCCGTCCGACCACCTGCTGCGCGAGCGCGAGTCGCTCATCGACCGGCTCCGCGGCCAGCTCCAGTCGGTCGAGTTCGACCTCGACCGGGTGCGCTCGGCGCTGGCGAAGGCCGAACAGCAGGCCGCCGAGCTGCGCGGCATCAAGCGTGAGCTGAAGGATCTCCAGGGCGAGGTGCGAAAGCACGAGCGCGAGGTGCGCTCGCTCCAGGACGAGAAGCGCCGCGCCGAGGAGCGCGCCGCCCAGGCGGAGGCGGCCCACAAGTCCGAGATCGCCCGCCACCACGCCGCGGCCGCGGCGCTCGACGAGCGGGCGGCCGAGATGGCCCGCTTCGCGCAGGTGCAGGGCCAGCTCGAGCAGGAGCTCGAGGCCGGCCGCGCCCGCTACGCCGAGCTGGCCGAGGCCCGCCGAAAGGAGTCCGACGCCCGCCACGTGCGCCGGCTCGCGCTCGAGGCGTTCAACCGCTCCGAGCACGTCGAGCGCGTCGTCGCCATCTCGCGCAGCCTGGGCGACCCGATCGTGAACGTCCACTGCGACGGCCTCGAGCTGCCGCGGCCGGTGAAGATCACGATCATGTGGGACATCTCCTGGTACGAGTACGTCGTTCGGCTCGACCTGCTCGAGCGCTCGGTGACCGTCGAGGAGACGCGCCGCGGCGACGATCCGCGTGAGCTCCCCGCCGCCCAGCTGGAGCCCAACGGCGTGCTGCGGGCCGACCGGATCGTGCTCGCGATGCAGGCCTACGGCGTCGGCCAGAGCGCCGCGTCAGGCCGCTAGCGCCGCCGCTTTCGCTTCGAACCGCCCGAGCCCGACCTCGCCGCGGCCGGCTTCGGCCGTGCCGAGCCGCCCTGCGGGGTCGTCCAGACGGCCTTGCCGGTCTGGGCGCGGATCACGGCCAGGAGCGCATCCTCGTCGGCCGTGCGCAGGAACTCGGCCGCCGTCGAGTCGACGTCGGTCAACGTGATCGCGAGCAGCTCGCCGCGGCGGCCGTACTCGGCCGTCGCCTGGGGCGAGAGCTGCCGGGTGCGGGCCGTGCGGCCCTCGCGCAGGCGCACGAAGCCGGACCGCGACTCGGGGTCGTAGCGCACGTTGAGCATGCCCGCACCTTACAGATCGGCCGGCCATGCGGAAGGGGGCGCGCGGCGCTCGTTCATCGCCACCCACCAGCGGATGGTGAGCAGGCCGAACACGAATCCACCGATGTGCGCGTAGTAGGCGACGCCGCCGCCGGCGCTGCCGACCTGCACCGCGCTCGCGGAGTAGATCTGGAGCACGATCCAGCCGACCAGGAAGAGCACCGCGGGCAGCGGGAAGAAGAAGATCGGCGGGATGTAGGTGATCACGGCCGCCCGCGGATAGAGCACGAGGTAGCCGCCGAGCACCGCGGCGATCGCGCCGGAGGCGCCGATGTTGGGGACGTCGGAGTTCGGGCCGGTGGCGAACTGGAGCCCGGCCGCCGCCAGGCCGCCCAGCAGGTAGAAGATGAGGAAGCGGCGCCGGCCGACCCGGTCTTCGATGTTGTTCCCGAAGATCCACAGGAACAGCATGTTGCCGAGCACGTGCTCCCAGCTCCCGTGCATGAACATCGCCGTCAGCACACTGGCGAGCACCGGCACGTGGTGGACGCGGGCGTACACCGGCCGGTTGTTCTCGTAGCCGAGCAGCACCGAGTCGTCGCCGTGCGGGCAGGTGTTTCGCACCTCGCAGGGGACGAACCCGAACTCGGCGGTCACCGCCGTGAAGCCGGGCACCGACAGCGGCACGCCGAGGTTGGTCGGCAGCCGATCGGCCGGCGCGTGCTCCGCCCAGATGAAGATGGCCAGGTTGGCGACGATCAGCGCCAGGGTCAGGATCGGCAGGCGCCTGGTGGGGATGTTGTCCTTGAGCGGGATCATCCCGGCCGGTGCAGGGCGGCGACCGCATCCGGTCGCGATGCCCTGGCGGCGGCGATGCGCTCCTCGGCCAGCCGGTCCGCGGCGACATGCGTGGCGATGCCGTCCCGGCGCGAGCGCTCGAAGACCGAGGTCAGCGTGCCGGCGATCCGCTCGACGCTGGCCTTTGCCCGCTCGGCGTCGTACGGGTGGCCGAGCTCTTCCGAGATGTTGATGACCCCGCCGGCGTTGATGACGAAGTCGGGCGCGTAGACGATGCTCCGGCGGTGGAGCTCGTCGCCCATCGACCCGTCCAGCAGCTGGTTGTTGGCCGCGCCGGCGACGACGCGGCAGCGCAGCTCGCCCACCGTCTCGGGCCGGATGACGGCGCCGAGCGCGCACGGAGCGAAGATGTCGCAGTCCTGGCGGTGCACCTCTTCGGGCGGGCAGGCGGACGCGCCCAGGGCGACGAGCTCCTCGACCCGCTCGGAGTAGATGTCGGAGACCGTGACGACCGCCCCGGCGTCGAGCAGGTGGCGGACGAGGCCCGCGCCGACGTGCCCGGCGCCCTGGACGGCGACGCGGATCCCGCGCATCTCGTCGCCCAGTCCCGCCTCGGCGGCGGCCGCGCGCATCCCGCAGAAGACGCCCCAGGCCGTCAAGGGCGACGGGTCGCCGGAGCCGCCCCGGGCAATGGGGAGGCCGGTGATGTGGTCGGTCTCGAGCGCGACCAGCTCCGCGTCGTCGGTGCTCGTGCCGACGTCCTCGGCGGCCAGGTAGCGGCCGCCCAGCGAGTCGACGAAGCGGCCGAGCGCGCGGAACAGGAGCGGCGTCTTGTCGGTGCGCGGGTCGCCCAGGACGACCGTCTTGCCGCCGCCCAGGTCGAGGCCGGCGACCGCGTTCTTATACGTCATCCCGCGCGAGAGCCGCAGGACGTCGGTGAGGGCGGCCTCGTCCGAGTCGTACCGCCACATGCGGATGCCGCCGAGGGCCGGGCCGAGCGTGGTGTCATGGACGGCGATGATGGCCCGAAGGCCCGCCTCGGGCTCGTGGCACACGACCACCTGCTCGTGCTCTGAGAAGAGCTGCACGAGCGGCGAGTATAGGCCGGTCTGGCCGGACGAGCCGGCCAGACCGTCATCCGGCCTACCTGATGCTGAACCTGTAGGTGATCCAGGTACCGTCGTTCAGCGGGATCTTGTAGGTGTAGACGACACCGGACGTCAGGTTGCTCGTGGCCTGGTTGTAGATCCACTGCTGCGCGCTCGGATCCCACCGGAACGACGTGTCCGGCGTGGTGGAGTAGACGCTCTCGTCGACGCCGCCGGCGCCGGTCGACTTGGACAGGAGCACGGGGGCTGCCGCGCTCCCGGTGACGACACCCGCCGAGCCGATCGACGCGCCGTTCGCATCGCACACCCGGAACTTCACGGGCACGGTGCTGCCCTTCTTGAAGACGCTTGACCCGTCGGCATTCACCGGCTGCAGCACGGTTCGGCCGGCGGACCCGGCGCAATTGCCGGTGGCGTAGGTGACGGTGAGCGTCCCGTTCACCAGCGTCACGTTGTAGTTGCCGAGCTTGGACGGGCTCGAGTCGACCGCCGCAGGGACGATCGTGTAGGTGCCGACCGGGCTGCCGGCCGTCGCCGAGGTGCTGTACGCGGCAGCGATCGCATCGCCGTTCTTCACGCCGGCGATGCTGCCGGTCAGTGCCGGGTTGACGGCGTTCAGCGTCTTCGCCTTGTCGTCCGCCGTGATCGTCAGCGGCGCTTTGGTCACGGTCAGAGACCCGTTCAGGAGGGTGACCGAGTAGTTGTCCAGGCTGGCACCCGGGCCGGCAGCGATGTGTGCCGCGATGGGGTAGTTGCCGACGCCGCTGGTCTTGTCTGCGCCGGTGGTGTAGCTGTCCATGAGGGTGTCGCCGTTCTTCGTGCCGGTGACAGTCCCCGTCAGCGTCGGATTGGCGTCGCCGTAGGTCTTGGTCTTGTCGTCGGCCGTGACCGTCAACGGTGCCTTGGTCACGGTGAGCGTGCCGTCGACGTGCTTGATGTCGTAGTTGGCGAGGTTGGCGCCTGGGCCGGCGGCGACATGAGCGTTGATCGCGTACGTGCCGGTCCCGCTCGTCGCGTCGGCAGCGGTGGTGTAGCTGTCGACGAGGCTGTCGCCGTTCTTGGTGCCGGTGATGGTGCCGGTGAAGGCCGGGTTGGGGTCGCCGTAGGTCTTGGTCTTGTCGTCGGCCGTGACCGTCAAGGGTGCCTTGGTCACGGTGAGGCTGCCGTCGACCAGCTTGATGTCGTAGTTGGCGAGGTCGGCGCCGGGGCCAGCTGTGACATGGGCGTCGATCGGGTAGTTGCCGACGCCGCTCGCGGCATCTGCGCCGGTGGTGTAGGTGTCGACGAGGCTGTCGCCGTTCTTGGTGCCGGTGATGGTGCCGGTGAAGGCGGGGTTGGTGTCGCCGTAGATTCTGGTCTGGTCGTCGGCCGTGACCGTCAAGGGTGCCTTGGTGACGGTGAGGCTGCCGTCGACCAGCTTGATGTCGTAGTTGCCGAGGTCGGCTCCGGGGCCGGCTGTGACATGGGCGTCGATCGGGTAGTTGCCGACGCCGCTCGCGGCATCCGCGCCGGTGGTGTAGGTGTCGACGAGGTCGTCGCCGTTCTTCGCTCCGGTGATGGTGCCGGTCAGGGCCGGGTTGGGGTCGCCGTAGGTCTTGGTCTGGTCGTCGGCCGTGACCGTGAGCGGCGCCCTGGTCACGGTGAGGGTGCCGTCGACGAGGGTGACGTCGTAGTTCCCGAGATCCGCTCCAGGGCCCGCGACGATGTGCGCCGCGATGGTGTAGCCGCCGACGCCGCTGGCCAGGGTGGCGGGTGTGTCGTACGAGTCGACCAGGTCGTCCCCGTTCTTCGCGCCCGACACGGTGCCGGTCAGGGTCGGGTTGGCGTCGCCGTAGATTCTGGTCTGGTCGTCGGCTTTGACGGTGAGCGGCGCCTTGGTCACGGTCAGGGTGCCGTCGACGAGCTCGACGTTGTAGTTGCCGAGGTCGGCGCCGGGGCCGGCGGCGACATGAGCGTTGATCGCGTACGTGCCGGCCCCGCTCGTCGCGTCGGCAGCGGTGGTGTAGCTGTCGACGAGG
>DASUHM010000067.1 GCA_036273515.1 Gaiellales bacterium | reverse complement strand
CCGGGGTCAGACCCCGAACGGCGGCCGTTGCTCTTCCGTTGCAGTTCCGTTCGGGGTCTGACCCCGGTAGGGCGCCTTACGCACCAGGCGGGGTCAGACCCCTCCTGGTGCATAGCGGGTACCTCGTCGCGGCTGGAGATGGAACGGTTTGGGGCCTGACCCCGGTTGCGTGAGGCATAATCGCCTCGATGCCCGACGTCGTCCGCCCGCCCGGCCTTGTCCTGACCGAGCACGAGTTCTCCGTCCCGCTCGACCACGACCGGCCGGACGGGGAGCGCATCACCGTCTTCGCGCGCGAGGTGGCCGACCCGGACGGGACCGACCGGCCGTTCCTGGTCTACTTCCAGGGCGGACCGGGGTCGGAGGCGCCTCGCCCGACGCGGCGGCCGAGCGCACCTGCCTGGCTCGATCGCGCGCTGGAGGAGTTCCGCGTGCTCATGCTCGACCAGCGCGGCACCGGCCGCTCGACGCCGGTCGGCGCCCTCGCCGGGCTCAGCCCGCAGGAGCAGGCGGACTACCTGACCCACTTCCGGGCCGACTCGATCGTGCGGGACGCCGAGTGGATCCGGCGCGAGCTCGGCGTGGAGCGCTGGAGCGTGCTCGGCCAGAGCTTCGGCGGGTTCTGCGTGACGACATATCTGTCATTCGCGCCCGAGGGGCTGCGCGAGGCCTTCCTCACCGGCGGCCTGCCGCCGGTCGGCCGTCCCACGGACGATGTCTACCGGCTCACGTACGGGCGCGTGCTCGAGCGCACCCGGCGCTACTACGAGCGCTATCCGTCCGACCGCGCGCGGATGCGCGAGCTGCGCCGCCGGCTCGAGGCCGAGGACGTGCGCCTTCCGTCCGGCGACCGGCTCACCGGGCCGCGCCTGCGCCAGCTGGGGATGATGCTCGGGATGGGGCCGGGGGCGGAGCGGCTGCACTACATCCTCGAGCTCCCGCACGACTCCTACGCGTTCCTGCACGACGTCGAGGGCGCGCTCGACTTCCGCCGCAACCCGATCTACTCGGTCATCCACGAGGCCTGCTACGCCGACGGCTGCGCGACCCGCTGGTCGGCCGAGCGGCTGCTCCCGCCGGCCTACGTCGACGACCCCGAGCTCCTGACGGGCGAGCACGTCTACCCGTGGATGTTCCGGGACTACGGGTCGCTGGCGCCGCTGCGCGAGGCGGCCGACATCCTGGCGGAGCGCGAATGGCCGCGGCTCTACGACGGCGACCAGCTGGCCCGCAACGAGGTGCCCGCCGCGGCGATCATCTACGCCGAGGACATGTACGTCGAGCGCGTCCTCTCCGAGGAGACCGCCGCCGGGATCCGCGGCCTGCGGCCGTGGGTGACGAACGAGTACGAGCACGACGGCCTGCGTGCCGACGGCGAGCGCATCCTCGCCCGGCTGATCGACCTGGCCCGCGGGAACGCCTGACCTGCGGCGGGCCGGCTTGACAGCTGATCTACGCTCGCGGCCATGAGCGAGTCCGGGTCGACCGCCGGGCCCTACGCAGGCCACACCGCCTGGGCGCGCAGCCTGGAGCGGCCGCTGCGCGACTTCATGAACACCGAGACGGGTAGCGCCGCCATCCTGCTCGCCGCCACGGTGGCCGCGCTCGTCTGGGTGAACGTCGACGCGGGCTCGTACCGGTCGGTGTGGGGGGGAGAGGTCGTGATCCGCGTCGGCGGCCACTCCATCGCGATGGACGTGCGCGGGTGGGTGAACAGCGGCCTCATGACGTTCTTCTTCTTCGTGGTGGGACTCGAGGCGCGGCGCGAGTTCGACATGGGCGAGCTGCGCGAGCGGCGCCGGGTCACGCTTCCGCTCCTGGCCGGGCTGGGCGGGATGGCAGTGCCGGTGCTGATCTACCTGGCGATCAACGCCGGCCACGACTCGGCGCACGGCTGGGGCACGGCGATGTCGACCGACACCGCCTTCGCGCTCGGAATGCTGACGCTGGTCGGGCCGCGCTTCCCCGAGCGGCTGCGCTCGTTCATGCTCACGGTGGTCGTGGTCGACGACGTCGCCGCGCTGATCGTGATCGCGAGCGTCTACACCGGGGAGGTATGGCTGGCGGCCCTGGGCGTGGCTGCCTGTGTGCTCATGGTGATCCTGGCCTTGCGGGCGGCCGGGGTGCACATCGGGCTCGTGTACGCGGCGCTCGGGGCGGTGCTATGGGTGGCGCTCTTCAAGTCGGGGGTCGACCCGATCCTGACCGGGCTCGTGATGGGCCTGCTCACCTACGCCTATCCCGCGCAGCGCACCGACCTCGAGCGCGCGTCCGACCTCTTCCGCCTGTTCCGGGAGCAGCCGACGCCCGAGCTGGCGCGCTCGGCGCAGTCCGGCCTCCAGTCGGCGATCTCGCCGAACGAACGGCTGCAGCAGCTCTACCACCCGTGGACGAGCTACGTGATCGTGCCGCTGTTCGCCCTGGCCAACGCCGGGATCGTCGTCTCCGGGAGCTTCCTCGCGCACGCGTTCACGGCCCCGATCACGCTCGGGATCCTGTTCGGCTACGTCCTCGGCAAGCCGGTCGGGGTGGTCGCGACGGCATGGCTCGTCACCCGCCTGAGCCGCGGCAAGCTGCGCCCGCCGGTGGGCTGGGTGGCCGTCGCCGGCGGCGGGACGGTGGCCGGGATCGGCTTCACCGTGTCGATCCTGATCGCGACGCTCGCGTTCCACGGGAGCGAGCTGGAGGAGGCCAAGCTGGGCGTCCTGTCCGCGGCCCTGGTGTCGTCGGCGCTGACGTGGACGCTCTTCCGCGCCACCGAGCGGCTGCCGAAGCGCATGCGGCTGCGGGCGCTGCTCGGCTCGGCCCGGCCGATCGTCGACCTGGCGGTGCCGGTCGACCCCGACCGCGACCACGTCCGCGGGCCGCTCGACGCGCCGGTGACGCTGCTCGAGTACGGCGACCTCGAGTGCCCGTTCTGCGGCCAGGCCGAGGCGGTCATCCGCGAGCTCCTGTCCGACTTCGGCGACCTCCGCTACGTCTGGCGGCACCTGCCGCTGAACGACGTCCACCCGAACGCCCAGCTGGCCGCCGAGGCGACCGAGGCGGCGGCCGAGCAGGGCGCGTTCTGGGATCTGCACGACCTGCTCCTGCGCCACCAGGGCGCGCTCAAGCTGCCGCAGGTGATCGGCTACGCCGAGCAGCTCGGCCTGGACGCCGACCGCTTCGCCGAGGATCTGCGCAAGCGCACCGGCCGCGCCCGGATCGCCGAGGACGTGGACGGCGCCGACCTCTCCGGCGTCTCCGGCACGCCGACGTTCTTCGTGAACGGCCGCCGCCACTACGGGGCCTACGACATCGAGACCCTCTCCCGCGCCGTCCGCGCCGCCCGCGCCCGCGCCGCGCTGAAAACCGGGGTCTGACCCCGAACGCCGCCGTTGCACGATTCGTTGCAGAATTGTTGCAACCCAGGGCGACGGACGAACCATGGCCCCCGCGCCGTCGTATTAATCGGACGTGGATCTGACGCTGATCGCGGTCGCGGCTGTCGCCGGGCTTGCGACGTTCCTCTCGCCGTGCGTGCTGCCGGTGCTGCCGGTGGTGGCCGCCGCGTCGACCACGGGCGGACGCCGCCGCCCGCTCGGCATCGCCGCCGGCCTCGCGGTCGCGTTCGTGGTCTTCACCCTGCTCGCGTCGCGCGTGCTCTCGGCGCTCGGGCTGCCGCAGGACCTGCTCCGCAACATCGCCATCGGCCTGCTCGCCGTGGCCGGCATCGCGCTGCTCGTGCCGGGCGTGGGGGACGCGCTCGGCCGCGCCTTCCAGCCGCTCGCGGCGCGGGCCGGCGGCCGGCTCGCACATGGGGACGGGTTCTGGTCGGGCGTTGCGCTAGGGGGCGGCCTCGCGCTCGTATGGACGCCGTGCGCAGGGCCGATCCTGGCCGCCGTGACCGCGCTCAGCGCCGAGAAGCGGATCTCGGCCGAGCTCGTCGCGATCACGATCGCCTACGCCGCCGGCGCCACCCTGCCGCTGTTCGGGCTGGCCCTGCTCGGCCACCGCGCCGGCGGATATCTCTCGGGCGTGCGC
This sequence comes from Gaiellales bacterium, assembly GCA_036273515.1. GTDB lineage: Bacteria > Actinomycetota > Thermoleophilia > Gaiellales > JAICJC01 > JAICJC01. Next base: position 2,566 of record DASUHM010000067.1, on the reverse strand, counting down.
CGCAGCGGCCTCGTCGTCCGGCGCGTCTCCGGCGCCGTCCTGATCGCGGCCGCCTACCTGTTCACGACCGACGTCCCCACCCAGCTCGCCGCCGCCGCGCCGGGGTACGTCTCGTCGATCCAGAAGGTCGAGCGCTCCCATGGCGTCACCGGCGACCTGCGCCACCTGACCGCGTCGTCCGCCAACGCCCCGTCGGCCGTTGCCGCCGGAAGCTCGCCCGACCGGCTGCGCAACTACGGCCCGGCGCCGGACTTCGCCAAGATCACGAGGTGGATCAACACGCCGGGCTCACGCCCCCTGACGCTCCGGCAGCTGCGCGGCAAGGTCGTCCTCGTCGACTTCTGGACGTACTCGTGCGTCAACTGCATCCGCACGCTGCCGTACCTGAAGGCGTGGTATGCCCGCTACCACCGTGACGGCCTCGTCGTGGTCGGCGTGCACACGCCGGAGTTCGCGTTCGAGCACGTCGTCGCGAACGTCCAGCGGGCGGTGCGCGAGCACGGCATCCGCTACCCGGTGGCGGTCGACGACAGGTACGGCACCTGGGACGCCTGGGCCAACCAGTACTGGCCGGCCGACTACCTGATCGACCGCAACGGCGATGTTCGCGACGCCCACTTCGGCGAGGGCGGCTACACGCAGACCCAGAATGACATCCGCAGGCTCCTCGGCGAGAAGGGGAGCGGCCCGATGGCGAAGGCCGAGGGGGCGATCACCCCGTCGACCCAGGTCGAGACGCCCGAGACCTACCTCGGCACCTACCGCGCCCAGGCCTACACGCAGCACCTGCAGCCGAACGTCGACGCCGACTATGGCGCGCCGGTCTCGGCGCCGACGAACGCGGTCGAGCTGGCCGGCCACTGGCGGGTGGAGAGCCACCAGATCGTCGCCGGCGCCGGGGCGAAGCTCCTGTTCGAGTACGTCGCGCCGCGGATCTACGTGGTCGCGGCGCCGCCGAAGACCGGCCCGGTGACCCTCGGCGTGTCGGTCGACGGGTCGCCCGACGCGGCGGTGCACGTGCCCGACGACGACCTGTACCAGCTGGCCCATATGCCGACCGCCGGGCCGCACAAGCTCGTGCTCTCCGTGCCGGCCGGCACCTCGCTCTACTCGTTCACGTTCGGGTAGCGGCGGCGCTCCGCCGTTCGATGGCTAGCTCGGCAGCGGCGCGGTGCGGGCGAGACAGTGCCGCTCGTCGCTGGAGAGCGGCCTGTCCCAGCCCGGTGCCCACGAGCTGCACGCCGGTGACCCGGACCGGGGAGCCGGAGGCGTTCGTCAAATCCGCGAGAAGGAGGCCGTCCTGCTCACCGACCGGCTCGGGGATCGACTCCCGGACCATCACGTCGCCGGGCGGCACGAAGGCGGAGCCTGACTGGGGACCGCTGCCTCCGCAGCCCGCAACGAGCAGGCCGATCACGACGCCGGCGCTGCTCAATCGCAGACCGTGTCCGAGGAGCCGGTGCAAACGAGCTCGGGCGGGCTAGGGCCGGTACGGCGACGGCCGGTCGACCCAGATCCGCCGCTCGGACTCGTCGATCGTGTAGTCGTTGATGCTCGCGTCGCGGCGGCGCATGTAGCCGAGCTCGTCGAACTCCCAGTGCTCGTTGCCGTGGCTGCGCCACCACTGTCCCGACGGGTCGTGGCTCTCGTACTCGAAGCGCACCGAGATGCGGTTCTCGTGGAAACACCAGAGCTCCTTGCGCAGGCGGTAGGAGAGCTCCTTTGCCCATTTGCGGCGCAGGAACTCGACGATCGCGTCGCGGCCCTGGAAGAACTCGTCGCGGTTGCGCCAAGCGGAGTCCGGCGAGTAGGCGCCGGCGACCCGCTCGGGGTCGCAGGTGTTCCAGGCGTCCTCGGCCGCCTGCACCTTCTTGCGCGCCGTCTCCTCGGTGAACGGGGGAACGGGCGGGCGTGGGTCCATGCCGAGCAGACTAGCCCGCTCGGCTCACCGCGGCGCGTGAGCCCACCGCTCGAGCCCGCGGATCAGGTCGTGCCACGGCTTCGTCAGGGCGCCGATCCCGAGGCCGGTGATGATGACGTCGACGTATCGCGGCGAGCCGTTGTCGCCGAAGGCGTGCAGCACCCCGAAGCCGAAGTATCCGCACGCGAGCATCGCCAGCGCCGCCGCGAGTCCGAGGCAGCGCGCCATCCGGATCGTCCACAGCGGGTGCGCCTCGGCCGGCGTGGTGGCGCTCGCGGGGTCCGCGCCGAGGAGCTGGAAGTGCACGAGCGGCTCGAGCACGCGCTCGATGGCCGCAGCCAGCAGGAACACGCCGGCGAATGCCCCGAGGCTCACGGCCGGGCCGATCTGCGGCGGGTTGCGGTAGTGCAGGAAGAGCATCCCGGCGATCGCGCCGATGGTCATGATGCCGAGGGCGACGAGCCAGTTGTACGCCAGCGGGTCGATCGCGGCCGGCGCGTCGCTCTCCGGCGCCGGTTGCTCCGAACCAGGACGTCGGGGAGCGTTGGGCATGCCGGGTCGTATAACAGCGTTCGGCCGCGGCTGTCAAACGGCGCGGCCGCGACCCCCAAGTATGTATCGAGCCAGGATGCATTCCCGGCCCGG
>DASUHM010000066.1 GCA_036273515.1 Gaiellales bacterium | reverse complement strand
GGCAGACAGATCGTGACCGACCTTATCGGCATCGACATCGAAGGCCGCCGAAAACTCGATATCGCAGACGTGATACCCACCCAGATCGGTATGCATCAACCCGGGCACGAACTCGTCCGGCTTCGCGTCGCGGTAATAGTGCACACCCTGAACAAGAGCCGACGCGCAGTTGCCGACACCGACGATGGCGACGCGCACCTTCCCGTTCCTCCGCCCATGCCCGTCTGCCGAAGCGACCTCGGGCAGCTCGGGCCCTGCGGTCCTCGATCGAGCATCGGTCTCAGCCGTCGTGCTCATGTCCCTCCCCCTTGCGCTCGCTCGCGGCTGCCGCGAGGCCGGATCTCCCGTCCTCGCACGTGGATCTGGGGCGCCTACGGTACGCCTCAACCGTTACAAGGTCAAGCTCGGCTCGGGCAACCACTCTGGCATCGGCTGGTAGGGTTGGCGCGAGGTGAGCGACGAGCGCACACCTGAGCGAACGAGTCAACGCCCGTTCGGACGTGGCGACGAGGCACTGCTCGACCTGATCGCGGAGGTGGCGTGCGCGATGTTCCAGGCGAAGGCGGCCTCGGTGATCCTCCACGATGCGTCGTCGGACGAGCTGGTCGTCGCGGCGGCGTCCGGCCAGGCAGGTGTCGGCACGACGGGGATACGCATCCCCCTCGAGGTCGGGATCGCCGGCCGCGTGTTCGGCGACGGCGTTCCGGTTGCCGTGGACGACGTCGCCGGGGACGAACGCTTCGCCCGGGAGATCGCGGAGACCACCGGCTACGTGCCGACGGGCCTGATGGCGGCACCGTTGACGGACGGGGAGCGCACGATCGGTGTGCTCGAGGTCCTGGACCGGCCGCAGTTCTCACGGTTCAGCCTGGCCGAACTCGACCTGCTGACGCACTTCGCCCGGGTATCCGGGGCTGCCATCGGCCGGACCTGGCGCGCTCGGTAGCGGGCTCAGGACCCTCGCCGCATACGGGCGCTCGACTCGCGGGCTGAGCGGCGGGCCTGGCGGAAATCCACCATCGGGCCGGGGGCGACATTCGGCTCCCCCTCCCCCTCGAGCGTTCCGAACCAGCGCGACGTCGACCGCGCTGCCGCGAAACCGCTGTCACCTCCGGCGGGTCCGTCTGCGACGGTGGCGACGTCGGCGTCTGCGCCGACCCGGACGGGGCTGTACTGGTACTGCTCGGCGAGCATCCGAGCGAACACGCCACCCGAGCTCTCGAGCCCCGAAAAGGTGCCCTGCTCTGCGATCCCGCCGTCCTCGAGCACGATGATCTCGTCGGCGTGCCCCAGCGTTGACAGGCGGTGAGAGATCATGACGACGGTGCGACCTTCGATCAGGGTGTCGATTGCCCGCATGACCTCCGCCTCGGCCTCCACGTCGAGGCTGGCGGTTGGCTCGTCGAGGATCAGGACCGGTGCGTCGCGCAGCATGGCACGGGCGATCGCGAGTCGCTGCCGCTCGCCGCCGGAGAAGTTCTTGCCCTGCCCGCGAACCTCGGCCCCGTACGCGCCGTGCATCGCCATGATCCGATCGTGAATCTTGGCCCGCCTGGCCGCCTCGACGACCTCGGCATCGGTGGCGTTCGGCCGGCCCAGCGCAAGGTTGTCGCGGATCGTGCCCTCGAACAGGATCGAGTCCTGGAGCACGAGGCTCATGTTGCCGCGCAGCACCGCCAGCGGGTACCGGCGCACGTCGGTGCCGTCGAGCTCCACGGTGCCCTCCCAGACGTCGTAGAACCTCGGTATCAGCTTCACCATCGTCGTCTTGCCGCTGCCCGAGAGGCCGACGAGCGCAACCCGTCTGCCGGGCCTGATGTCGAGATCGATCCCATGCAGCACGGATTCGCCCTCGCGATATCCGAACACCACATCCCGGAAGACGATTCCGCCGCGCGTGCGGGTCGGGTGTCCGCGGGCCTGCCGGTAATCGTCGAGTTCCGGCTCCGCGTCGAGCGCCGCCTGGATCCGCTCCGCCGCCGAACCCGCGCTCGACGCGATGTTGGTGAGCTTCGACAGGTCACGCATCGGCTGGTACAGCTGCTTCAGGTACGCGATGAACAGGGTGAGGGTGCCCGCCGAAACGGAGTTGGCCGGGATGGTGAGGAACCCAGCCGAAAACGTATTCCCCACCATCACGTAGGCGCCGATGCACAGGATGGCGGCGTTCGAGATCGCCATCAGCACCATCACCAGCGGCGTGAACTCCGCCTGCAGGGTGCCTGCGCCGAACTTCGACTGGAACAGGCGGCGAGAGAAGCGGCGGAAGTGACGCGACTCCCTGTCCTCGAGCGTGAACGCCTTGATCTCGGTGATCGCGCCGATGTCCTCGGTCGCGATGTCGGCGACGTCCGCCGTGTCCTTGGCGGCGAGCTTGGTCGCAACCTTGATGCTTCGCGTGTACCCGAAGACACTCGCGAACATGGCAGGGATGATCACCATGGTCAGGACGGTGAATTGCCAGTTGAGCAGGAGCATGACGATGAGCATCCCGATCAGGGTGAGGACGCCCGCGAGCAGGTCGACCAACCCATCCGTGACGAGCTTTTCGATGTCCGCGATATTGCTCGTGAGACGCTGCACGAGGTCCCCGGTGTGCTGCCGCGAATGCCATTCGAGCGAGAGCCGCTGGAGGTGGTCGAACAGCCGTACCCGCAGGCTCGCCGCAAGCGTCTGGCCGATAAAGGCGGCCAGGAAGAGCTGGGCGTAGGACAGTACGGCTTCGACGAGGCCCAACGCGAGCAACAACGCGGTGGAATAGACGATGACCCCGACAACGGTGTACCTCTCGCCGGAAGTCAGGCCGGCGGATGAGCCGAAGTGGTTGAACCACGGGAGCACGTGGTCGGAGAGCGGGAAGCTCGGGTCCTGGTTGTTGACGTATTTGTCGAGGATGAACTTGAGCGGAAACGGCAGCCCCAGGTCGCAGATGACGAGGCCCAATGTGAGGCTGACCGCGACCACGACGAGCGATCGCCGACCGCGCAGGTTGACATACAGGAAGCGTGTCAGCACTTCTCTGGGGCCCTCGTCTCGAGGCACGCGTCGATCTCCCCGAGCATCGCATCCAGCTCGCCGGGGCGGATGCTGTTCAGCCGGTTCGGCCTGCGGTTGGCAATCTTGAAGAGCAGCGCCGCGGAGTAGAGATGCGAGCGGCCCGCGATCCGGGTAGCCTCCCCCTGATCGCCCGTGAGGTCACCGAGGGCGCTCGCATACGTGGTCAGGAACGCGTCCTCGAGCGCCTCGTACCACGCGCGCGCGCCGCGACGGCGATACCACAGGGCGGACGGACGCAGGTAGGCGAGAAAATACCCGACGTCGAGGGCAGGATCGGCCGCGCACAACTGGTCGAAGTCGGTGATGAACAGGCGATCTCCGCGGAACAGGAGCTGGGCGGGTTTGAAGCTTCCATGTGCCGCGCGGGGCGTGGCGGGCGCGATCTCTGTAAGCCGCTCTGCGACCTGCTCTCCGAGGGCGAGCACCCGCTCGGCGTGACCGGGTGCGTACGCCGCGAGTTGCTTCGCCCTGCGCACGGCACGATCGGCTTCGCCGGCCGCTGACCGCACCGGCCATCCTCGCGGCAAGGGAAACGCATGCAGGCGTGCCAGCCCGAGCGCAATCGTGGCCACCGTCTCGGCCGACCGCCCCGGCGGGTCCCGCGGGTTCAGGAGCTTCGCCGCCTCCGACACGATTGGCGTTCCGCTCCCGCACGGCGCGCGGACATCCTCCGCAACCGTGAGCCCGAGCCAGTCGAGCAGCGCCAGCGGCCGCGGAATGAAGGGCGGGCCGAGCGTGCGGCCGGCCGCCACTGCCTTCACCTCCCCGAGCTGATGCGCGTACAACGTCTCCGTCCGCGCATGAACAGACGCGGCGAGCGCGTGGTCCGCGTAAAGCTTGGCGACGACGCTTTGACCGTGTGGCCGCGCCGTAAGGCGCAGAACACAGCGGTCGGAAGGCTTGTAGCGAAGCGGCTCCGAGGACACCGAGCGGGGAGCGAGCGAGTTATCGCCCGTGGCCGCGCGGAGCGCATCGCGGATTCGCGCGAACGCCGTGCCGCCGGGGTCCAGCGAGTACACCTCGGCGAGCCCGGCGAGATCCGCGTCCTCGGGAAACGCCTGGAGGGTCAGGCCCAGCGCCGGCAGCCGAACGATGCCCGGCCAGGCTCCGGTGACGACTGCGCCCGCGATTGCATCAGCCCCGAAGCGCACGCAAGGCCCGGCCATCGATCCCTCGGCCAGCTGGAGGCACGCCAGCGGAGGGTCCGCAGCCGGGAGGGCGTAGACGGCCATCAGGCCACGCTGCGGCTTGCGGCGCAGGTACCAGAGATCGAGCCGCTGCGGCGCTGGTCCGCCGGTGCGCTCAATCACCCGCGTGACCAATGCCGACAGCCCGTCGATGGCGGTGAGAGTGGGCGTTGTGGCCACCTTCATGCGGCGGCACCTGTGCGGCCCGCGACCCTCTCGGCGTAGGCGGCGAGCTTGACCGCGGCATCCGGCACGCCCCGGAATCCGGGGAATGCGTTCACGTCGATCACGTACGCGCCTCCGGCATTCATCAGCACGTCGATCCCGAACAGCTCGAGCCCGAACGCCCTCCCCGCCGCTCGCGCGAGGTCGGTGAGGAGCCGCTCGACGGCGCGATCGGAGATCGGGTGGTTGCGCTTCTCGTCTCCGGTGGCGCCGGTCTGGAGCGGCGAGAGGCGGCGGGCGGTATGAACGTCGTCGCCGATGACCCAGGCCTTGTAGTCCCACCCGTCGTCCGCGCAGAGCTCCTGGACGATGACCAGCTCCTGGGCCCACCCGGCCGCCAGTGACTCGAGCTCGGCCCGGGTCGCGACGCTGCGTACGAGGTCGCCTCGGCGGCTGAGCCGGCTCTTCACCATCGCCGGCACATCGACCGCGCCGACCACGTCGACGAGCGTCCCCGTCGCAAGCGTCCTCGGCGCGGGAATGCCCGCCGCGTCGAGTGCCCGGGCCATCGCCACCCGGTCGCGGCAACGCGCCGTGGCCGCCGCCGTGTTCACGATCACGACACCGTCACGCTCCAGCCTCTGGGCAAGCTGCAGTGCGATCGGGGACCGGGCCTTCAGGAGATAGACGTCGGCCGGCTCGGTCACCTCTGCTGCGACGCCATCGTCCAAGCTCGCGCTCACGAGCAGGCGGGTTCGGTGCCGAGCCTCGAGCCGAGCGAGCATCGCTCCGAGCACCGGATGGTCCGTTCGGTCGGCGAGCAGACAGATCTTCATGACGCGCCGCCGGCGCCGCCGGCGGGCGACGCCGCGCCGCGTGCGATCGTGCCGATAGGGCGTCGCATCAGCGCCGACGCCGCTCGTTCACGGGCCGCCCGCGCAGCGATGCGTTCGATCGTCTCGGCCATGAGCGCTGCGGCGTTCGGGACGAGCCCGAAGCTCGGGAAGTCGTTGACGTCGAGTGCGACCCACCCCTCCGCCGTCTCGACCACGTCCACCCCGAAGATGTCGAGTCCGAACACCTCCCCGACACGCTCGGCCAGCTGGTCGAGCTCGGGCGTCAGCGGGATCGGCGACTCGACGACGGGGGCGTCGGCATGAAGGGGCGACCGCTTGCGCACCGCGAAGGTCCCGCTCCCGGTGCTGTAGAGCTTGACGTCGACACCGTTGTTCGGGACATACGGCTGCGCGAGAAAGAACCTGTCCCGCTCCGGATCGATCTCGAGCGTGCGCAGTTGCGACGGATGTGCGATCCGGTGGAGCCCTCGGCACGAGCTCCCGTTGCTCGGCTTGACCACGAGGGGGTAGTCGGCCTCGGGCACCTGGCTGAGCAACTCGGCGGCCGCCACGAAATACGTTACGGGAAACGGGATGCCATGCCGGCGGGCGTAGGTCGCGCACACTCCCTTGTCGCGTACGAGCCGCACGGAGCGGGCGTTGTTGACGGTTGCGATGCCGGCGGCGGCGGCCGCTTCGAGCAGGCTGATGCCGGGACCGTCAGAGACCGTCTTCAGGACGTACGCCTGGTAGGCGCCGTGGCCGTAGCGTGTGAGCGATGAGAGGCAGGTGGCGGTTGCCTGCGGCTCGAGAAGGTCGACGACGTGGCCCCGCTCCGTCAACTCCCGCGCGACAGCGAGCGGCATGATTGCGTCGCGGTACTCCTCCTCGACGATGAAGCAGAGCCGCAATCCCACCTCGCTCTCAGCAGCGCCTGCGCTCCTTGTACCGTGTCGCACAGACTCTGACTGATGCGACTGGAGGTGTCAAGATCGCGAGGAGCGCACCGTCGTTGCGGCTCGCTTCAGCATCTGTGCGAACATCATCGCCGTCCGCGGCCGTCCGCCAGGGTCGGCGGCACGCCCGAGGCGGATCGCCCAGGCGACTCCGGCCGAGACCGGCGTGGTGCCGGGAACCTGGACGTCGTCGGCGCGCACGGGGGGATCGGCGCCGGTCAGGCACGCGAGCGCGACCGACGCCAGTCCGTAGACGTCACTGCCGACGGTGGGCGACGCGCCGGCCGCCACCTCCGGTGCGACATAGCCCTCATGGATCGGGTCGGCCGCCACGATCCACGTCAGCGCGGCCCGGTCGTCATCAAACAGGACAGCTGCCGGCGTCAGCGCGCCGTGCACGACCCCGGCCGCGTGGGCGACGTCGAGGCCCACCGCAATGTGGGCCACCGCCAAAATGGTTCGCTCGGGTGTGAGAGGGCCCTCGTTCAGACGCGTCTGAAGGGAACCGCCGGCCATCCACGCCGACGCGACGAGCAGCCTCTCCTCGAGCTCCCTCGTCTCCAGGACGGTGACCACGTGTCTGTCCTTGACGTTCTCGACGGCCAGAGCACGGGTGAACAGCCTCCGACCTCCCCCACCTTCGCCTCCCGGGTGCTTCTCGATCACGTGCAGCGCCACCGTCGTCCCGTCGGCTGTCCTCGCCCGGTGCACGGTCAGTGGGCCGTCCGTCAGGATGGTCTCGAGCACGGTGTAGCCGCTCTCACCGACCGCCGTCGCCGGCACGGTTTCACGCGCAGCCTCCGGCATGGACGGAGGGCGTGTTTCCGTCAGCGCTTCGGCGCCGGCCGCCTCCTCGATGTGCCGGATCCGTTCCGCGGCGCGGGCCTCGGCGCCCGCGTCTCCGATCGCAGCCGCGGCCCGACGTGTCCGCGTCCAGAGGTGCAGGGTGTGGCTGGTCTCTCCGAGCGAGTCGGCCTGCCTTGCTGCCATCTCGAGGTATCGCAGGGCAGTCGCGGCGTCCCCGGCCTGGGCATGGTAGTGGGCCAGCATCTCGGCGTGCGACTCCAGTGCACCGGCATAGAGCGACTCTGCGGCCGCAGCACCGGCTCGGTACAGCGCCTCACGCCGCGCCGGGTTGAGGGTGGAGAGCGCCGCCTCTTGAAGCATCCCGTGTCGGAAGCTGTATTCGAGCTCGGGCCGCCGTCTGCGCTCGCGGATGATGCCCCGTCGCAGGAGCTCGGGAACGCATCGCAACGCCTCGGTGCCCGCGATGGACTGGAGGATGCCGGCGCTGAAGACGCGCCCGATCACCGCGGCGGCCTGGGCGACCGCCCTCGCGTCGTCGCTGAGCGCGTCGAGCTCAGCGATCAGAAACGTGTCGAGCGGTGAGGGCAGATCAACCCGCCTGGCCGTGATCGTCCACGTTCTCGAACGCAGCTCGTCGAACGCTGCCGGCGCAGAGCTGAGCTCCTCGACGTAGAGCGGATTGCCCTCCGCCCGGCTCACGATGAGACCCCTGATGGCGGGGTCGGTGACCCCGAGCGCCGCCGCCAACTCGTCGGCCTCGGCTTCCGCGAGCGGTTCGAGCGGCAGGTCGACAAGCCGGTGGGGATGCGACGCGAGTGCGTTCACATGGAACGCCCAGCCGGCGCTGTCAGGCTGCGTCCGCATCGTTACCGCCAGGAGCAGCGGCGCCTCATCCGTGACCGAAAGCAGCGTCTCGGCGGTATGGCACGTAGCCGGGTCGGCGACGTGCATGTCCTCGATCACGACGACCACCGGGACCGTGCGAGCGGTGCACGTGATCCACTCGCGAAACGCCGCCCGAACACGCTCCGCCAGATCGACCGGCGGCAGATCCTGGATCGTGGCAGCGTCGGCGCTGGTCTGCTTCGTGCCGAGCAGGTGCCCGAGGTACGGCATCACCGCGTCGATCCGGTCGCCGACGGTCTCCACGAGCCGGGCCCGCAGCCTCGTTCGAACGACGATCTCAGCCGCCGTCTCGTCGACCTCGAGCCACGAGCGGAGCATCTCCAGGAACGGCCAGTACAACGGGCTGAACGCCCGGCACCGGCCGCCGTGCCAGACCACCTCGCGAGAGACAAGGTCCCCGACCTCCCCAAGCAGGCACGATTTCCCGATTCCCGCGTCGCCGCGGATGGACAGCACCATTCCGCGCCCCGACTCGAGCTCCGCCACGACCTTCTGGAGGCGCGCGACCTCCGACGAGCGGCCGACGAGCGGCACGCGAGACGTCTGGCGGTGCGCTGTCTTGCGACGCACGAGCCGCCAGGCCGGCACCGGCGCCGCCCGGCCCTTGACGGAGAGCTCACCGAGAGGCTCGAGGACAAACCGGTTTCGCAGCCGGCGCTCTGTCGATTCGCCGACTGCGATCGAGCCCGGCTCCGCCGCGGCCTGCAGGCGCGCTGCGACGTTCGTCATGTCACCGAGCGCGACGAGTTGCGGCTTCTCGGCACCCACCGTACCGACACCGGCCTGCCCGGAGTTGATGCCGACGCGCACACGGAAGTCCGCGACCCCCCAGGCTGACGCAACTTCCTCGGAATAGGTCTCCATCTCGCGGAGGATCGCGAGCGCCGCGAGGCCGGCCCTCTCCGCGTCGTCGTCGCGCGCGGCGGGGACGCCGAAGTACGCCGCGATCCCGTCTCCCGCATACGCCTGCACCATCCCGCCATGCTCCTCGACGGAACGGCTCATCCGGCTGACGCAATCTCCGATGAGAACCTTCACCTCGTCGGGTTGGAGCCGCTCCCCAAGCCCAGTTGAACCGACGACGTCGACGAACAGCGCCGTGACCGGCCGTACCTCGTCGGCGGACTGGTTCACATCCACCCAAACCGTGTCCGAGGATGTGCGGTACCACGGTGATGATCGGCGGCTTCCGCGGTGATCGTTCGAGTCTACTCCCCGCCGTTTGCTGGGCTTGCTCGCTCGAAGGACCGGCCCTACCCAAACCGTGACGACGGCCGGGCTCGTCGTCGTCATCCTCGGCGTCGCGTTCGTGACCGTCGAGTGATTCGCGTAGCTGCGGTGATCTGTGCCGGCGTGGCCTACCCCGTCACCGCGGCAGTTCTTCTCCACCGGCCCACGGTACTCCGGCGGGTCCTGTTGCTTAGATCGACGATCATCGATATATTGATCGCGATCGATTCGAGGAGGCTCGTATGAGCGGAACGGTGGTGGAACCAGTCGCGTGTTGCGGCCATCTGGGTGCGCCGGCGCTCTCGGCCGAGGAGGCCGCGGCGACCGCGGAGGTGTTCAAGGCGCTCGCCGATCCGGCCCGGGTGCGGATCGTGAACGTGCTGGCGACGAGCGGCGAGCCGGTCTGCGTGTGTCATCTGATCGAGCCGCTCGGGCTGTCCCAGCCCACGGTCTCACACCACCTGAGGAAGCTGACGGACGCCGGCCTGCTCGACCGGGAGCAGCGCGGCAGGTGGGCGTATTTCTCGTTGCGGCCCGAGGCGGCCGAGAAGCTCTCGGCCGTCGCCGACCTGAAGGGAGCGTGTTGCTGATGGCATCGTCTGCGGAGGAGCTGCGAGAGCAGGTACGGATCAGGTACGCCGGGTCCGCCCGGGCCGTGGCCGGGGAGGGTGACGGGTGTGGCTCGGGTGGATGCTGTGGCGACGAAACGGAGGGCGAGAGGTTCGGCGGGGCGTTGTACGCCGCCGAGCAGCGCGGCGAGCTGCCGGACGCCGCGGTGCTGGCCTCGCTCGGATGCGGCAACCCGACCGCCGTCGCCGATCTCCACGAGGGCGAGACGGTGCTCGACCTGGGCTCCGGCGGCGGCATCGACGTGATCCTGTCGGCCCGGCGGGTTGGCCCGACCGGCACCGCCTACGGCCTGGACATGACCGACGAGATGCTCGCCCTGGCGAGGCAGAACGCGCGCGACGCGGGCGTGGCCAACGTCCACTTCCTCAAGGGGCTGATCGAGCAGATCCCGCTCCCTGCCGACTCGGTCGACGTGGTGATCTCGAACTGTGTGATCAACCTGTCGACCGACAAGGCGGCGGTGCTCGCCGAGATCAGCCGCGTGCTCCGGCCGGGCGGACGCCTCGGGGTCAGCGACATCGTCGCCGAAGACCGGCTCACCGCCGGTGAGCGGGCCGAGCGGGGGAGCTACGTCGGCTGCATCGCCGGAGCGCTCGCGAAGGCCGAGTACGAGGCTGGGCTCGAGGCCGCCGGCTTCGAGGCGATCACGGTCGAGTTCACGCACGAGGTCGCCGACGGCATGCACGGCGCGATCGTGAAGGGCATCAAGACGGCCACACCCCAGGCGGTCGTCCACCCGGCCGCGCAAGCCGGCTGCTGCTGATGACGCGAGGGGTCGCGTGAGCCACGTCCTCTTCGTCTGCATCCAGAACGCCGGCCGCAGCCAAATGGCGCAGGCGCTCTTGGCGCGCGCCGCCGCCGGCCGGCACCAGGCGCGGTCGGCCGGCAGGCGGCCGGCGGAGCACGTGCATCCGCCCGTCATCGAGGTGATGCGGGAGGTCGGCATCGACGTCGCCGGCAACATGCCGCACAAGCTCGACCAGGACGACATGCGCTGGGCGGACGTGGTCGTCACCATGGGCTGCGGCGACGAGTGCCCCTACGTCCCCGGCACGCGCTACATCGACTGGGAGCTCGACGACCCCGCCGGCCGGCCGCTGGACGAGGTCAGGCGCGTGCGCGACGAGATCGGGCGCCGGGTCGGCGCGCTCGTCGCCGAGCTCGACGCCGTGTAGCGTCCACCCCGCTCGGCGGTCAGCGCTCGGAACCGACGTCGTCCGGCGTGCGCGGCTTGACCGTCGAGCCCTGCAGCTGCCCGCGCTCGCTCGTCGCCGCCTTGCCGAGCCGGCGGTAGCGGGGCTCGCGCACCGGCGCGTCGACGACCTCGACCTCGCGGGTCGTCCCCAGCATCAGGCCGAAGAGCCCGAACATGATCCCGAGCGCGGCGGGGAGGCCGAACGCGACCGAGAACGGATCGGACGCGCTGCCCGTGACGAGCCGCGAGCCGATCGCGTACTCCACGATGAAGCCGATCACCCAGCCCAGCACGAAGCCCGCGGCGAGCCCGCCGAGCTGGCGCCGGCGACGACCATGCTCGCCGCCAGGGCCCTCCTGCTGATGGAGCGATCCGGGAGGTGGTTGGGCGTCTGTGGCCATGCCCGGTGCCTACCCCGCACGGCCGCGCCCAAAACCGGGGTCTGACCCCGAACGTTTCGCGTTACACCCGCGTGGCGCTTTTGTTGCGGGGTCTGAGCCCCGCTACGTCCGCTCGGCGTGCACGTAGGCCTCGACGGCCCGCTCGCGCGCGCGAGTGGCGCAGGCCAGGCCGGGGCGAAGCCGCTCGAGATGCGCGTCGGCCATGGCGTGGCGCGAGAGCATGCTCACGTTCAGCTGGGCGAGCGTCGCGGCCGAGCGGGCGGAGGCCTCGGCCAGGAGCGCGCCGGTGATCGCGTCGCCCTCGAGGTTTCGGTTGCCGCGCGCGGCCACGTCGGCGGCGAGCGTCGCCACCTCGGCCGCGATCTCGAGCACCTGCATCGGGCAGTCGATCGCGCCGCCCACCGCGTCGTCCAGCCGGGCGGTGCGCTCCGGCCCCGCGGGCAGCCGCAGGGCCGCGAGCACCTCGGCGTAGGCGGCGCCGTCGGCGTCGGCCAGGGCCGCCGCCTTGCCGCGCAGCTCGTGAGCGCGGGCGCCGACCTGATCCAGCATGCCGCTCGTGTCGAAGGCGGCCGCCATCTCGACGAGGCCGGCCGCCATCGCGCACGTGACCGCCGCGACCGACCCGCCGCCGGGCGCCGGGGTGCGCGCCGCCAACCGCTCCAGGAACCGGGCGAGCGTCGCGGTCAGATACGGCTCTGACCCGAGGTCGGGGTCGCTAGAAGAGCCCAACCGTCCTGCCGTCTTCGTCGATGTCCACGTTGAAGCCGGCCGGCGTCTTGCCCAGGCCCGGCATCTGCATGATGTCGCCGCAGAGCGGGGTCAGGAAGCCGGCGCCCGTGTACGGGCGGATGTCGCGCACCGGGATGCGGAAGCCGGTCGGCGCGTTCACGAGCGCCGGGTCGGCCGAGAGCGACAGGTGCGACTTGGCCATGCAGATCGACAGGTTCCCGAGCCCGTCGCGGGTGTACTGCTCGATCTTCTGCCGGGCCGCGGGCAGGAAGTCGACGCCGTCGGCCTGGTAGACGCGGGTGGCGATCTTCTCGATCTTCACGTCGATCGGGTCGGAGTCGTCGAACGTGAACGCGAACGTGTTCGGCTGCTCGCAGGCGTCGGCGACCGCCTCGGCCATCTCGGCGGCGCCGGCGCCGCCCTTCGAGAAGCCCTCGTTGAGGACGGCGGCGTGGGCGCCGTGCTCCATCCCGAGCTTCTGCACCAGCGCCACCTCGGCGTCGGTGTCGCCGGGAAAGCGGTTCGCGGCGACGACGCAGGGCAGGCCGAAGTGCTTCACGTTCTGGATGTGGCGGGCCAGGTTGGCGGAGCCGGTCTCGATCGCCTTCAGGTTCTCGGACTCGGAGTTGCGCGGGTCGTCCTCGAGCCCGGCGTGGTGCTTGAGCGCCTTCGCCGTCGCCACGATCACGACCGCGCTCGGCGCGAAGCCGCCGGCCCGGCAGACGATGTCCATGAACTTCTGCATGCCGAGGTCGCTGCCGAAGCCCGCCTCGGTGACGACGTAGTCGCCCACCTTGCGGCCGACCAGGTCGGCGACGATGGAGCTGTTGCCGTGGGCGATGTTGCCGAACGGGCCGATGTGCATGAAGCACGGCTGGCCCTCGAGCGTCTGGATCAGGTTCGGCTTCAGCGCGTCCTTCAGGAGCACGGTCATCGCGCCGGCGCAGCCCATCTCCTCGGCGTACACCGGCTTGCCGTCGACGTCGTAGCCCACCGTGATCTTGCCCACGCGCTTGCGCAGGTCCTGCAGCGACGTGGCCATGCCCATGATCGCCATGATCTCGGAGGCGGCGACGATGTCGAAGCCCGTCTCGCGGGGGATGCCGTGGGTCGGGCCACCCAGGCCGGTGATGATGTTGCGCAGGTGGCGGTCGTTCATGTCGACCGAGCGCCGCCACGTGACCCGGTGCGGGTCGATGTTGCGCTCGTTGCCGTAGAACAGGTGCCGGTCGATGAAGGCCGCCAGCATGTTGTTCGCGGCGGCGATCGCGTGGAAGTCGCCGGTGAAGTGGAGGTTCAGGTCTTCCATCGGGACGACCTGGGTGAGGCCGCCGCCGGCGGCGCCGCCCTTGATGCCGAAGATCGGGCCGAGCGACGGCTCGCGCAGGCACAGCACCGGCCGCTTGCCGATGTGGCCGAGACCCTGGGTGAGCGAGACCGACGTGGTCGTCTTGCCCTCGCCGGCCTTCGTCGGCGTGATCGCCGAGACGCACACGATCTTGGCGTCGGGCGCGCCCGCCATCCGGTCGAGCGCGCTCAGGTTCACCTTGGCCTTGTACTTCCCGTACAGATCGACCTCGTCCTCCTCGAGGCCGATCTCACGGGCGATGTCCATGATCGGGCGAAGGGTCGCTTCCTGTGCGATCTCGAGGCTTGACTTCAACGCGGTCTCCTTGCGTACATGGGGGTCAATGCGACACGGCCGCCGCGCCGCGCTCGGACACGAGCTCGTTCTCGTAGAAGCGCGACAGCCGGAAGGGTGCGATCAGCTCGGGCGTCTTGCCCGTGGCGGCCAGCTCGGCCATCGTCTTGCCGACGATCGGCGAGGCCTTGAAGCCGTAGGTGCCCCAGCCCGCGTCGATCAGGAAGCCGTCCGCCTCGGTCAGGCCCATGATCGGGGCGTAGTCCGGCGAGACGTCGCAGAGGCCGGTCCACTGGCGCAGGATGCGGGCGCGGCCGAGCATCGGCAGGAGCTCCACCATGTGCATCGCCAGGTCCTCGATGAACCGGAACGTGCCCTTGTTGGAGTAGCCGGAGTAGGGCTCGATCTCGGAGCCCATCACGAACTCGCCGCGGTCGGACTGGGAGATGTAGATGTGCAGCGTCCCGGACACGATGATCTTCTTCAGCAGCGGCTTCACCGGCTCGGTCACGCAGGCCTGGAGGATGTGCGTCGTGATCGGCACCTCGATCCCGGCCAGGCGGCCCACGAGGGTCGACCAGCCGGAGGTGCACGAGATCACGGTGCCGGCCGAGATCGACCCGCGGTTGGTCTCGATGCCCGTCACCCGGCCGTTCTGGCGGGTGATGCCGGTGACCTCGGTGTAGGGGTGGATCTCGACGCCGAGCCGGTCGGCCTCCTTGGCGTAGCCCCACACCACCGCGTCGTGGCGGATGATCCCGCCGGGCGGGTGGTACAGGGCGGCCAGGATCGGGAAGGTCGGGTGGTCGGAGACGTCGAGCATGGGCTCGAGCGCCTTGATCTCGTCCGGGTAGATCACCCGCGAGTCGACGCCGAGCAGCCGGTTCACCTCGGCCCGCTCCATCATCGTGTTCACCGACCGGTCGGAGTGGGCCAGCGTCAGGTGGCCGTGCTGCGAGAAGAGCATGTTGAAGTTCAGGTCCTGCGAGAGCGTCTTGTAGAGCTGGACGCTGGCCTCGTAGAACCGGGTGCCCTCGGGCGTCAGGTAGTTCGACCGGATGATGGTCGTGTTGCGGCCCGACGCGCCGGCGCCGATGTAGCTCTGCTCGACCACGGCCACGTTCTTCATCCCGTGGTCCTTGGCCAGGTAGTAGGCGGTGGCCATGCCGTGGGCACCGCCGCCGATCACGACGGCGTCGTAGCTCGCCCGCAGCGGATGCGAGCGGAAGAACCTGTGCTTGCGCAGGAGCCCGATCACGCCGTCTGCTCCTGCTCCTGCGCTTCCTCGCTCGGCGCCTCGGCCGCGACGACGCTCGTGCAGGCGATGCCGATCGTCTCGCCGGCATCGAGGATCGCCTCCCAGAAGTACTCGCCGTACTCCCAGGCGACCAGCATCACCAGGTCGTCGCCGCGGTTCAGGACGAGCGTCGGCACGCGCATCACCGAGCCGGCCATGCAGCGGCCGGCGCCGAAGCGCGACTCGCGCACGTCCAGGCCGGACGAGCGGTTGAAGACGTCGCGGCGGCGCCCGCCGCCGAGGGCGACGGCGGCGTAGGCGCTGGACACGTCGAGCGCGGGGCCGCCGATCCGCTCGCGCAGCGCGCCGACGCGCGAGAACGGGCACAGCACGTAGCCGTGGATGGGCGTGAGCCGCAGCGTCCAGACGCCGTCGTCGGCGCGGGCGGCGCCGGTCGCCAGGCCGCCGGTCAGCGAGTCGAGCTCGGCCGCCGTGCCGCGGACGTCGAGCTTGCCCAGGTGGGAGAGGTCGGTCACGGTCGCGGCCGCATCGGCGTCGGCCGCCGGGTAGGCGGCGACGCGCCACCCGTCGACGTCGGCCAGCTCCGCGCCGGCCGCCAGGTGCGCGCGCTCCATCGGCGTGCGCAGGCCGACGCCCGCGGCCGCCGCGGCGGGCGAGAGGAACGCGTAGGGATCGCGGATCGCGCTCACGACCGCAGCCGCTCCTGGTCGGGGTCGTAGAAGGCCCGCAGCGTGACGCTTGCCGGGATGCTGGCTCCGGACGGATCGGACAGGGTGATCGCCGTGCCCTCGGCCGAGAGGTCGGCCGGCACCCAGGCGATGCCGATCGCCTTGCCCAGCCGGCGCGAGAAGCGCGACGACGTGACCCGGCCGACGGGCTCGCCGTTCACGACGACCTGCGCGCCCTCCTTCGGCACGGCCCCGTTCGAGCCCTCGAAGCCGACCAGCGAGGCCCGGTTGCCGCGGCTCTGGTACCACTCGATCGAGTAGCGCCCGATCCAGTCGTTCTCCTTGTCGAGCTTGACGATCCACGGCATGCCGGCCTCGAGCGGCTGCGACTCGGCGTTCGTGTCCTGGCCGACGATCACGTGCATCTTCTCGAGGCGCAGGACGCGCTGGGGCTCGAGCCCGAACGGCTTCACCGAGAAGCTCTCGCCGGCCGCCATCAGGGCCTCCCACAGGTGCTCGCCGGCGGCCGCCGGGCAGTGGATCTCGTAGCCGAGCTCGCCGACGAAGCCGATGCGCAGGAGCAGGCAGGGCACGCCGGCGACCTCGGCGTGTCCGGCGCCCAGGTAGGGGAACGCGTCGTTTCCAAGGTCGAAGTCGGTGAGGCCCGCGAGGGCGGTGCGGGCGTTCGGCCCGGCCAGGTTGAACGCCGCGATGGCCGAGGTGACGTTCACGATCTGGCAGTCCATCCCCCACACCGCGTTCCACCACGTGAACCACTGCTCCATCCCGCCCGCGCCGGACGAGGTGGTCGTCACGTAGAACTCGGTCTCGGAGAGGCGGGCGACCGTGCCGTCGTCGAGGATCGAGCCGTCGTCGCCGCAGACGATGCCGTAGCGGACGCGGGCGAGCTTCATGTCGCCGTAGCGGTTCGGGTAGATCCGCTCCAGGAAGGCCGCAGCGTCGGGGCCGCGCACGATCAGCTTGCCGAGCGTCGAGACGTCGATCAGGCCGAGCGACTCGTGCACGGCGGCGGTCTCGTCCTCCGGCGTGCCGTAGTCGTAGGGCCGCTTCCAGTCGCCGGCCCAGAGCATCTTGCCGCCGCGGTCGGCGTGCCAGTGGTGCACGGAGGTGCGCTTGACCGGCTCGTAGCCGCGGCCCGCCAGGAGCGAGAAGCTCGTCGGGTTGTGCGGCGGCCGCGCCGTCGTCACGCCGACGCGCTGTTCGTCGGCGTCGACGCCGAGCTCACGGGCCATGACGAGGCCGGAGTTTCGGTGGCACATCTTGCCCTGACAGGGGCCCATCGTCACGGTCGTGTAGCGCTTGGAGAGCTCGAGCGAGGCGAACCCCTCCTGCACCGAAAGGTTCACGTCCTTCGTCGTCACGTCCTCGCAGTAGCAGACGAACTGCTTGCCCTTGCCGCCGTCGGCGCAGGCCGGCACGGCCGAGGTCGTCCCCACCGGCTCGCCGGCGACGCGGACGCCCGCCGGGACGTTGTCGGGCACGTAGATGCGGCGCTCGGCGTCGTAGCGGATCGAGCCGCCGGACTGCACGAGCGTGCCGTACTGGGCGACCGTGCCGCCGCTCATCACGAGCAGGTCGGCCGGGAGCGAGCGGCGCTCGCCGCCGCGGGCGACGACCACGCCGCTGACGGCGCCGCGGCCGCGGGCCTGGACGGGCGCGAAGCCGCGCAGGTGCTCGATGCCGTAGACGCCCAGGCGCTCGTCGGTGTCGCCCTCGCGGGTGTCGACGACGGCCGAGACGGCCACCCCGGCCTCGGCCAGGTCGCAGGCGGCCGCGATGCCGAGGTCGTCGACGGTGAGGACGACCGACTCGTCGCCGGGGACGATCCGGAACTGATTCACGAGCCGGCGCGCGGCCGACCCGAGCATCACGCCGGGCAGGTCGTTCCCCGCGAACACGAGCGGCTGCTCGATCACGCCGGTGGCGAGAACGATCTCGCCGGCCCGGAAGCGGTACATCGTGTCGCCCTGGTAGACGGGCACGAGGTTGCCCTCGTAGACGCCGCCGGCCCAGGCCGGCTGCAGGATCTCGACGCCTGCCTCGCGCGCGGCCGCCGTGAGGTCGGCCGCCCGGTTGGCGCCGTCGATGCCGGAGAACGCGAGCCGGCCGCCGAGGGCGAGGCCCTCCTCGACGAGCGCGGTGTCGCGGCCGTCGCGGGCGGCGTGAAGCGCCGCCTCGAGGCCCGACTCGCCGCCGCCGATCACGAGCACGTCGACGTGCCGGTGCACCTTCTCGTAGCGGCGGTCGCGGCGGTGGTCCGGGTCGAGCTTGCCGAGGCCCGCCGCCGAGCGCAGGAACTTCTCGTAGTACTTCCACGCCCAGCGCGGGCGCATGAACGTCTTGTAGTAGAAACCCACCTGCATCCCGAACGCCGGCGTCGCCGAGGCCAGCGTGTGCAGGGCGTCGCGCTCGAGCGACGGCCAGGCGTTGATGTGCTCGACCTGCATGCCCTCCTCGATGGGCGTCATGCAGGCGCGCACGGCCGGGTCGCCATCCACCTGGACGAGGCAGTTGGGGCACTGGCCGCCGCAGCACAGAAGGCCGCGGGGGCGGTGGTACTTGAACGAGCGCGAGAAGACGCGGACGCCGTCGGCGTAGAGCGCCGAGGCGACCGTGTCGCCGGCGAGGCCCTCGACCGTCCGGCCCCGCCACGAGAACGTGACGGTGCGGCCGCGGTCGATCAGCTCACCGCGGCGCTCTGCCAGGCGGTTCATGTCAGTCCTCCCGGGGGCGCCACCTGCATGACGTCGTTCGAACGGGTGTCGCGCTCGGCCTGGAACCACTCCCGGCAGCCGGAGGAGTGGAACCACCATTCCCGCTGCGGGCCCGCGTCGTTCTGGCGGAAGTAGAGGTACGAGAACAGCGCGCGGGCGTCGTCGGCCGACTTCGGCCGCACGGTCACCTCACCGCCGTAGGCGTACTCGTCCACCGGCCTACGACCGCAATTGGGGCACTCCAGGAGAAACGACATCTAGACGGGCTGCACCCGACCCAAATCCTTATAGAGAAATCCACACAGCCCGCACATGGGCGAAAACCTCCGACAGCCGCCGCTGATCCTAGACGGAGAGCGGGGAGAGGGCGAGTGCCAGGCGGCAACCAATTCCGCCGAGGCATATGTATAGCTCGCACACCGGGGGCCAGGCCCCGGTCGCCCGGGGCCTGGCCCCTCCCTCCTAGAAGAGCGTCAGGTAGTTCTTGACCTCCCACGGCGTGACCTGCTCGTGGTAGGCCGCCCACTCCGACTGCTTCGTCTTCACGTAGTAGTCGATGTAGTCCTCGCTGCCCGTATTGCCCAGGGCCTCGCGGAGCACCGGGTCGTCGGCCAGGTGGCGAGTCGCGTCGAGCAGGTTCGCCGGCAAGAGCTCGATGCCGCGCTTGGCCAGCTCCTCGGTCGAGAGCGTGTAGAGGTTCTCGTCGTTGTGCTTGCCCGGGTCGAGGCCGTGCTCGATGCCGTCGAGACCCGCGGCCAGGACGACCGCCGCAGCCAGGTACGGGTTGCACGAGCCGTCCACCGTGCGATCCTCGACGTGGCCGCCGGGGAGACGCAGCATCTGGGTGCGGTTGTTGGCGCCGTGGGTGATGAAGATCGGCGACCAGGTCGCGCCCGAGGTCGGCGTGCCCGCCGTCGTCGTCAGCCGCTTGTAGCTGTTGACGGTCGGCGCCGTCACCGCGATGTAGGCCTTCGCGTGCTTCTTCAGGCCGGCGGTGAACTGGTAGGCCAGCTGGCTCAGGCCGAGCCCGTTGGCGTCGTCATCGTCGGCGAACAGGTCGCGCTCGCCGCTCTCGTCCCACAGCGACATGTGGAAGTGGCCGCCGTTTCCGGTCAGGTGCCCGAACGGCTTGGGCATGAACGTCGCCAGCATCCCCTCCGCCTGGGCCATGGCGTGCACCATGTAGCGGAAGAAGATGGCCCGGTCGCAGGTCGTGAGCGCGTCGGCGAACTCGAAGTTCGACTCGAACTGCCCGTTCGCGTCCTCGTGGTCGTTCGCGTAGCTGCCCCAGCCGAGCTCGTTCACGTAGCTCGAGAGCCGGCTCAGGAACTCGTAGTGGCGGGTCAGCCCCTTCATGTCGTAGCAGGGCTGGTCGAGCCGGTCGAGCGGGTCGGCGAGCTCGATGCCGCCGTCGGCCGTCTCGCGGAGCAGGAAGAACTCGAGCTCCATCCCGATCTTGAACGTGTAGCCGAGCGACTTGGCCCGCTCGAGCTGGCGGCGCAAGATCGTGCGCGGGCAGTAGGGCCACTCCTTGCCCTCGACGTAGATGTCGCACGCGAATCGGGCGAGGTTGTCCTTGAACGGCACGCGCGTGTAGCTGTTCAGGTCGGGGATGGCCATCATGTCCGGCGACGCCGGCGTCTGGCCGATCGGGCCGGCGGCGAACCCCGCGAAGCCGGCGCCCTCGCTGACGAGCCCGTCGAAGTTCGACATGGGCACGAGCTTCGCGGACGGCTTGGCGTTCATGTCCACGAACTGGGCGAAGAAGAACTCGATTCCCTCTTCCTCGGCGCGCTTCTTGACCGCCTCGGCGGCGGGCCTGGCCATGGTGGTCGCCATCGGTGAGACTCCTTTTGCTCGATCCGGGGGGCAAACACTCCCACGAACGCAGGCGAATTTCCACCAGCTTGCAGGATGGCAACTATGCTTCAGGAAACAACGACTGTGCTGTATGCGCGGCATGGGGCCGCGGCGACGAAGGTGATCGACTAGCTCCGAGCCCTTCCGGCACTAAGACGGGCGGGCCAGGCTCGCCGAAAGAGGAGTTTCGATGACCGACAGTTTCCAGGCCCTCGGCGTGAGCGAGGAGGTGTGCGCCGCGCTGGCGAAGGCCGCCATCACCGAGCCGTTCGCCGTGCAGTGGCTGTGCATCCCCGCCGGCCTCGAGGGCACGGACGTGATCGCGAAGAGCCCGACCGGGAGCGGCAAGACGCTCGCGTTCGGCCTCCCGCTGATCATGCTCGCCGACCCCGAGGCGACCGCCCCCGAGGCGCTCGTCCTCTGCCCCACCCGCGAGCTCGCCCAGCAGATCGGCGCCGACCTCGAGCCGCTCGCCGCGGCCCGCGGCGTGCGCGTTGCCGTCTGCTACGGCGGCGCCGGGCTCCCCGCCCAGGCCAAGCGGGCCTCGAGCAGCCAGATCGTGATCGCCACTCCGGGCCGCCTGATCGACCTGTCCGGCCGCCGGATGGTCGACCTGCGCAACGTGCGCCGGCTCGTCCTCGACGAGGCCGACCGGATGGTCGACATGGGCTTCCTGCCCCAGGTCGAGCGGATCGTGCCAAAGCTGCACCGCGACCGCCAGACGCTCTTCTTCTCGGCCACGGTCGAGGGGGCCGCGGGCGTCGCCGCCCGCCGCTTCACCCGCAACGCCGCCCGCATCGACGCGAGCGAGCACGTGACCGTCGAGCGCGGCGACGTCGACCACTCGTTCATCTCGGTGACCGAGGCGGAGAAGTACGCCCACCTGACGGAGCTGCTCGAGCACGCCGAGGGGCTCACGCTCGTGTTCTGCGAGACGAAGACGAACTGCGCCTGGCTGGCGCGGCGGCTCGAGGGCAGCGGCGTCCGCTGCGAGGCCATCCACGGCGACCGCAGCCAGGCCGAGCGGAACCGGGCGATGTCGCGCTTCGCGCGCGGCGAGGTGCGCGTGCTCGTCGCCACCGACGTGGCCGCCCGCGGGATCGACCTCGACGGGATCGGGCTGGTCGTGAACTACGACGCCCCCAGCGGCGCCGACGACTACACGCACCGGGTCGGGCGCACCGCCCGCGCCGGCGCCGCCGGCCGCGCGGTCACGCTCGTCACGCGCGACCAGCAGGCCGACGTCAGCCGGGTGGCGACGCGGCTCGAGATCGCCGAGGAGTTCCGCTCGGCCGGGATGGCCGTTTCACCGCCGCGACTGGTCTACTCCAGCCGCCGCAACGGCCGCGGCCGCCGCCGCTTCTAGCACCAAGCGGGGTCAGACCCCTTTTGGTGCACGCCTATTCCGCGCCCGGCCTATGGGTGCC
This sequence comes from Gaiellales bacterium, assembly GCA_036273515.1. Taxonomy (GTDB): domain Bacteria; phylum Actinomycetota; class Thermoleophilia; order Gaiellales; family JAICJC01; genus JAICJC01. The sequence continues at coordinate 10,080 of DASUHM010000066.1, read as the reverse complement.
GCACCAAATGGGGTCTGACCCCGCTTGGTGCGCTCAGCCAGCTCTGCCCAGGGCGCGCTCCAGGCGGAGCAGCTTCAGCTCGATCTCGATCATCAGCCAGTCCTCGTTCTGCACGTCGAGGCCGGTCAGGTCCTGGATGCGGCGCAGGCGCTGGCGCAGGGTGTTCGGGTGGACGAAGAGCGTCTGGGCGGCGGCGGCGATGTTGCCGCGCCGCTTCAGGTACTCCTCGAGCGTCGCCAGAAGCGAGGAGCGGTGGCGGCGGTCGTACGCCTCGAGCTTCTTCAGCGCGTCGCCGCGGTGGTCGCGCGTGCGGCCGTCCTGGGACACCCGCAGCAGGTACTTGTAGGCGCCCAGGTCGTCGAAGCTGACGACGCCCGGCTCCGGGCTGATCACGGCCGCGGCGGTGACGGCCTGCTGCGCCTCCTCGAAGCCGGTCGAGAAGCTGGCCGGCCCCTCACAGCGGTGCGAGAGGCCAATCGCGAGCGGGTGGTTGCGGTTCAGGCCCGCGTGCATCTCGCGCAGCTTGGCGAGCGCCGCCGCCTCGTCGGTGTTGCCCAGCCGCACGAGGCCGCGCACCGCGCCGTCGCGGCGGTCGAAGAGCGAGCCGGGGAAGGCGCGGGCGGCGCCGGCCTCGAGGGCGCGGGCGACCTCCTCCCACGACTGCGTGCCGGCGCCGGAGCGCGGCGCCGCCTGAAGGACCAGGTGCGGCCGGTGCAGGTCGCAGCCGAGGGCGCGGCCGCGGTCGGCCAGCCCGGCCGGCGCCGGCAGACCGCGCGAGAGGTCTTCGAGGAAGTCCTTGATCGCGTTGTGCTCGGTCAGGCGCTCGATCAGGTGCAGGTTCTTGAGCGCGATGGCGGACTGGCCGGCGATCGACGTCGCCACCTCGCGGGCCTCGGCGTCGGCGGGCCGGTCGCCGGGGAAGCGCAGCGTCAGGAACCCGAGCAGCTCGTCGGCGGCGACCATCGGCGCCACCAGCGCCGCGGCGGTGGGGTCGCCCCAGAGCAGCTCGGCCAAGCGGCGGCTGTCGCCGTCGTCGGCCCGGCCGCCGGCGAGCACGACGCCGAGGTCGGCCGCGCTCGGCAGCCGGTCGCGCGGTGCGCTGGCGGGCGACGCCGCGCCCAGCTCGAGCGCCCCGTCGCTGCCCGTCACGTACACCTCGCACGCCACGGCGGCGAGCAGGCGCTGGGCGCGCCGGGCGACGGCGGGCAGGAGCTGGTCGAGCGTCGAGGCGGCCGACACGGCCCGGGCCAGGTCGGCCATGCCCTCGACGAGGGCGAGGCGGCGGCGGGTGTGCTCGTAGAGGCGGGCGTTCTCGATGGCGCCCGCGACCAGGCTGGCGGCATGGACGAGGAAGTCGGAATCGGCCTCGGTGAACTCGCGGGGCGCCTCGGCGTGCAGCGAGATCACGCCGACCACCTCGCCGGCCTTGCTGCGCAGCGGCACGGCGACGATCGACTGGTACTGCTCCTCGTCGGCCTCGGGAACGACCTTCACGCGCGGGTCGGTGAGCGCGCCCTCGGTCAGGAAGACGGGCTGATTGTGCTCGGCCACCCAGCCGGCCAGCCCCTCGCCGCGCTCGAACCGGAGCCGGTCGACGAGCGCCCCGTAGGGATCCGAGACCGAGCGCAGGACCAGGGAGCTGTCCGGCGCCACCAGATAGATGAAGCAGGCGTGGCAGTCGATCGCGTCGGAGACGAGGTCGACGATCGCCCGCAGAACCCGGTCGAGGTCGAGCGTCGACGAGACCGTGTTGATGATCCGAAACAGGTGGCGCGTCTCCGCCGAGCGCGCCGCGGTGTTCGGAACGGACATAGCGAAAATTCTACATGGGTAGGGCTGGCCACATCGGGAGAAGCGGCATGCCATCGGACGCGAGACCACCCGCAGCTGGCGCCGACCGGCCTCGAGGCGGCAATTCTCCACGTGCTCGGCCGCGATCGAGCGCCCCGTGCCTGTGTGAGCCGCCAAACCGCGCCGGCCCCGGGAGGTGGACGACCCGCCATAGACCCCGAAGCGGCTTGGCGACTAGGATAGGCGCGCCAGAGCAACGACGAAGGAGCTTCGAGTATGGCAACGGTCGCACCTCAGTCGGCCATGGACGGGCTTGACCCGATGTTCAATCCGGAATGGTTCTTCACCTCCGAGCAGCTCGAGCTGCTGGAGCGGCTGCGGGAGATCTGCACAGAGACCATCCGGCCGCTCGCGGCCGAGAACGACCGGACGCTGACCTTCCCGCGCAAGAGCCTCGAGGCCCTGGCCCCGGACGGCTTCCTCGGCCTGATGCTGCCCAAGGAGTGGGGCGGCCTGGGCCAGAATCATGTCATGTACGCGGCCACCACAGAGACGATCGCCCGCTACGGCGACGCCTCCTGCGCCATGTGCTACGTCATGCACATCGGCGCGGTCGAGGCGCTCAAGCTGCGCGCGACCGAGCACACCATCGAGAAGTACCTGAAGAAGGTGCGCGAGGGCCTGCTAGGCACGCTGTCGTACTCCGACCCGGAGACCGGCTCGCACTTCTGGTACCCGATCGCCTCCGGCGCGCGCCGCGCCGACGGCGGCTACGAGGTGCTGAAGAAGGCGTCCTGGACGACCTCGGCCGGCTTCGCGGACTTCTACGTTCTCCAGACCACCTCGCCGGACTACAACGGCGACTACTCCAACCTGTCGGTGTTCGTCGTCGACGCGGCCGACATCCAGGCCAAGCCGGAGGAGTGGGACGCGATGGGCCTGCGCGGCAACCAGTCCGGCTCGCTCCTGCTCGACTGGAAGTTCGTGCCCGAGAACCAGCTGGTCGGCCCGATCGGCGACGGCGCCAACTCGAACGACGAGTCGGTCGACCCGAACTTCCTGGTCGGCTCCTCGGGCACGTGGAACGGCATCTCGCTCGGCGCGATCGACATCACCGTCCGCCACACCACCCGCAAGACCCACAAGGACGTGGGCCTGCGCGTGTGCGACTACCCGACGATCCAGGACGCGGTCGGCGAGGCGATCATGGACACGAACGCGTCGCGCATGTTCGTGTACTCGGTCGCCCAGGCGCTCGACAAGGTCACCGACGGGTCGCAGACGAACCCGGCGGTGGGCGACCTGGCCCGCGGCAACTACCTGCACTGGCTGTGGCAGATCAAGTTCAACGCGGCCAAGAACGTCGCCCACGTGGTCGACAAGATGCTCCACTGCTGTGGCGGCACCGGCTTCAAGAAGGAGCCGCTCCAGCTCGAGCGCTACCTCCGCGACGGCAAGGCCGGCTGGGTCATGGGCCCGACGAACGAGGTGCTGCGCCAGTTCGTCGGCAAGACCGCCCTCCTGGGGATGGAGTCGCTCGACTACTGGAACCAGGTGATCAACCGGCGGGCGCTCGAGAACGAGTTCAAGAAGATGACCGCCGACCAGAAGCGCGAGCTGGCAGAGCAGCTCCTGTCCGAGGCCGGCGCCTCGGCCAACGGCGGCTGAGCGAAGGCACGAAAAAGGGGGGCCGGCTCTCCGCGAGCCGGCCCCTTTTTTTCATGGTCGGATCAGACGGTCGAGGTGGGAGCCCCGATCGCCGCCTCCTCCTCGGGCATCGTCGCCGCCGGCAGCCGCAGCTGCAGCGACTTCTTCTCCTGGACGACGACGCGGTACACGTACAGCCCGAGCGCGATCACGAGGATCAGGAGCGAGGGGATGAGTGTCGAGCGCGTGCTGGCGCCGTAGGCGAGGCCAACGTTGGCCGCGCCGACGATCAAGATCGTCAAGTCGAAGAGGAACAGGAGCCCGCAGACGCCGACCCAGATCGAGTTGACCTTGATCGGCCGCGGCCATGCCGGCCGGTCCTTGCGCAGGAGCAGGAACCCTGACGTCGCGAACACGTGGCAGAGCACATAGCCGAGGTTCGAGATCACGAGGATCTTGAGCGCCCCGATCGGGTCGGACGCGTACGTGAGCAGGAGCACGATGTTCAGGAGCGCGTCCAGCGTCATCGCGTTTGCCGGCACGTGGTAGCGGTTCAGCTTCCCGAACCAGCGGATGGTCATCCCGTCCTGGGAGATGCCGTAGAGCGCCCGCGAGCCGTCCGCCGTGGCGGTGTTCATCGCGAGCACGATTCCCGCGCAGAGCAGGATGATCGCGATCCCTGTGCCCGTTCCGAGGATGTCATGGAACGTCGTCGCGTAGAAGCTGCCCAGGTAGTTGTCGAGCGTGATGTTCTGCGCGCCGAACGTGCCGACGGCCCCGAGCGGCAGGAGGGCGTAGACGATGACGCCGAAGATGGCCGCCACCCGCAGGGCCTTGCCCGTGTCGCGAGCGGTGTCGTGGTACTCCGGCGCGAAGGTCGCGCAGCACTCCATCCCGTACGACGACCAGCACATCACGTACAGCCAGACGATCACGAGCTTGATCCCGTTGTCGCCGGTGAGCGAGGTCCAGTGGATGGTCGAGTTCATGTTGCTCGAGTGCCAGTCGCCGGTGACATAGGGCAGGAACATGATCACGGCGAGCGGGATCAGAAGCAGGCCGCCGGTGACGTAGCCGACCCATACGGCGGGCCGCATGCCGAGCACATTGAACGTCCAGATCGCGATGATGATGACGATGGTGAGGGCGATCGGGAACGAGAAGTAGATCGACTGGCCGGCAATCTGCCAGGTGTGGTTCCAGGCCGTCGACGTGGCCGACGACGTGTAGAACTGGGCCTGGATCAGGAAGCCGACGACGATGCCGGTGGCCGACAGCACGACCGACCAGCCGATCCAGTAGCCGAATGCCGCGATCGGCCCGACGAACGAGACGTACTTCTTCCATGCCTCGTGCGCGTAGATCGCGATGCCGCCCGAGAGCTTCGGGAACATCGCCGCGAGCTCCGAGTAGACATAGTTGTGGAGGGCGCCGATGATCACCGACGTCGTCCACAGGATCACGGCGCCCCAGCCGCCGAGACCGAGCACCGATGCGCCCAGCCCCGTGATCAGGAAGCTCGGGTTCGCCAGGGCCACGACGAACCCGTCGAACCAGCTGATGGTCTTGAGGAGCTCCCGTTCCTCGACTGCGGCTGTGGCCATATAGAACCTCCCGGAAAAGGGCCGACAAGCGGATGACGGACCGCGATGAAACAGGAATCGCAAGCCTCGGTCAAGAGATTTTTCCCACGTACTTCCGAGGCGCTTGCGGAGGCTTCCACACATCCGCGAGAATCCCTCCGATGGCTGCCCCCCGCATCACGCTGCGCTGCGACTGCGGCAAGACCGAGGCGTACGTCGCGTACGGCGAGCGGTGGACGTGCGAATCATGCGGCCGCACGTACGATACGAAGGGGATCCCGGCCGAGGATTTCGAGGCGATCGAGACCCTCCGCCGCCGCTATCGGATCGCCGGCTATGCCGGGGTCAGCCTGGTCGCCGCATTCGTCCTGATCCTGGCGCTGACGGCCCAGGAGTTCCAGCTCTTCATCGGCCTGCCGTTCATCCTGCTCGTCTGGTTCACCTACGTGCGCCCGTTCATGCGCACCCGATACCGCCGCCGCGTCGGCGAGCTGCAGCGGACGTGGACGCTCAAGGCCGAGGGCGAGCTGTGAGGCTGCGCGACCGCCCCGCCAGCCCGCCACCGCCGACGATCCCCGAGCAGAGCGCGCGTACGCGGCCGGTGGTGCTGGCGACGATGGCGGTGCCGTTCGAGCCGGACGCGCTGCGGGTGGCGCTCGGCGCCGCGCTCGAGTCGCGGGCGCCGCTGATCGTGATCGACGCGGTCGAGCTGCCGCTCTGGCCGCAGTCGATCGCGACCCGCCACGCCGACACCGAGCTCGAGTCCGACCGGGCGTGCATCCGCGAGTCGGTCGACCAGGCCGCCGCGCTCGGCCTCCAGGTCGAGCACCTGCGCGTGCGCAGCCCCCACCCGATCGACGCCCTGCTCGAGGTGGCCGGCGAGCGCGAGGCCGGCCTGCTCGTGTTCGGCCCCGACCGCGGCCGCCTGCGGCCGCGCAGCTTCGCCCGCATGGTGCGGCGCATCCGCAAGCGCGCGTCGTGCCTGCTCTGGGTGGCCGGCGAAGGCCCCTGACCTTCGGGGTCAGACCCCGAACAGAAGTGCAACGAAACTGCAACGGCCGCCGTTCGGGGTCTGACCCCGATTCTCAGGCGGGCGGGGCGAGACGGATGCCCTGGATCGTGTGCACGGTGTTCCACGCGACCAGGCGGCCGTCGGCGAGCAGGTTGTGGACGGTCGCCTGCGTGCGCTGGAGGACGTGCAGGCCGTTGGTGCGCACGTTCCAGACCATGATCCGGCCCGGGTAGGCGAACACGACCCGCGGGCCGACCATCGCCAGCATCGCCGGGGCGGTCGCCTTCACCGGGATCGAGCGCGCCAGTGCGCCGGACGCGGTCGCATACGCGCGTATACGGGCCGCGCCGGAGGCCGTGCGGACGAGCGCCGCGGCGTAGCTCGGCGAGAGCGCCACGGCGCGCAGCGTGCCGGTGAACGCGGCCGACCAGCGCCGCGTCCCGGAGCGGAGGCCGCGCAGCTCGAGCGTCTGGCCCGGCTCGATGCTGAACGATGCCACGACGCCCGGCGCCTCGAGCAAGCTGCGGCCCGAGACTGCCAGCAAAGCCGCGCCGGGGGCGCCCGGGACGAGGATGCGCTGCGCATGGCCGCCGGCCACGACCGTCCGGCGCACGACGCCGCCGCCGCTCAGAGGGCTGCAGGTGCCGTCCGTGTGGAGGGTGAAGACGGAGTAGACGAGCGCGCCGGCCGAGGCCGTATCGAGGAGCTTTCCAAAGCCGGCGGTGCCACCGCAGTTGATCGTGTAGACGGTCGGCGAGCGGCGGCCGCCCGGCAGCGTCGAGTAGACGAACTCGTCCACCTCGGTGTTCCCGAACCCGGTCTCCTCCCAGAACACCCGTGAACCCGCGAATCGAATCCAGGTGTGCGCCGAACCGACTTGCCGGGACGGAACGCGGCACTTCGTCACCCGCGTCGGCGTCCCACCCGGCTCCGGGCGGCGAAAGATGCGCACGCAGGTGGAGCCGCCCACCTGCTGCGCCCACGCCATCCGGCCTCCCGACACCGTCAGGCGCGACAGGCGCGCGGAGGTGCGGTCGAGCACCTGGCCGGACCCTGCGGCGGGCCATGCGCAGGCGGCGCAAAGCCCGATCAGGAGGGCCGGGATACCGATACGGCGCGATCCCACGGATCGTGGATATCACAGCCGGACGAGCCATCGCAAGGCGCTACCATCGAGGGGTGGGGACGTCGGAACCCCGGGCACCGGACATGTGCGAGCCGGTTCACGGCTGGAGGCTGTGGTTCGTCGTCGCGGAGGCCGGCCGGGCCGCGCTCGTGAGCCCGGTCTACCCGACCCCGTGGCCGATGGGGAAGGCGCTCGAGGCGGCATGCGATGCCCGCCGCCGGGAGCCGCTGCGGCCGTGGCGGCTGCGCCCACCCGACCATCCCGCGCCCGAGGCGACCTGCTCGTGCGGCGTCCACGCGGTGTCGCTGCCGGGCGACCTCGCCGCGTACGTGCCGTCGGTCGCCGGCCGGCGGATCGTCCACCGGGTGATCGGCCGGACGGCGCTCTGGGGCGAGGTGGTCGAGGGCCCGCGCGGGTGGCGGGCGTCGCGCGCCTATCCGGCCGAGCTGTGGGTGCCCGAGGTGCACGTGAACGGCCGCCGGGTGGCCGGCCTCGAGACGCTGGCGCTCGATCTGGCGGGCTACGGCGTGCCCGTGCGCCTCTGCGCCGGTATGACGGCGCGCGACGTCGTCGACGAGCTCGGCCGCAAGCAGTGGCCGGGGCTCAACGCCGCGGCCTGGGACTCCGCGGCCTAGAACTCCCGCGCGGCCACGAAGCGGGCGACGTCCGCCAGGTCGGCGCGGGCTCCGGCGTCGATGGGGGCGCCGTCGAGCGCCGCCAGCGCCTTCCCGAGCTCCGCCCTCGCCTGGGCAGCGGCGCCGGCCCGGCCGCCGCCGGCCTCCACCAGGCCGGCCGCCCGCTCGAGCTCCGCGCCGGCGAGCCGGGCCCGGGCGAGGAGGCCGGCGAGCTCGCCGGCGTCGTCGCCGCCCGAGGCGAGCGCGATCGCCACGGGCAGCGAGGTCTTGCGCTGCACGAGATCGCCGAACACCGGCTTGCCGGTCAGCTCCGGATCCCCCCAGATGCCCAGCAGGTCGTCGACCGCCTGGAACGCCAGCCCCAGGTGCCCGCCGAACGCCGCCAGCGGCGCGACCACCTCGTCGCCCGCGCCCGCGAGGACCGCGCCGATCGACGCCGAGCACTCGAGCAGGGCGCCGGTCTTCCCGGCGCACATGCGGATGCAGTCCTCCGGCGTCGCGCCGGCCCGGCCCTCGAGGTCGAGGTCGAGCGCCTGGCCGTCGATCAGCCGCTCGGTCGCCTCCGCCAGCGACTCGAGCGCGGCGCCGCCCGCCGGCGAGTCCGCGTCGAGCAGCACCCGGTAGGCGAGCGCCAGCGCCGCGTCGCCGGCCAGGATCGCCCGGGCGCGGCCGAAGGTCGTCCAGGCCGCCGGCCGGCCGTGCCGCTCGCGGTCGCCGTCCATGATGTCGTCGTGCAGGAGCGAGAAGGTGTGGACCAGCTCGACGGCCACCGCTCCCGGGATGCCGGCCGACGCTTCGGCCCCCGCGGCCCGGGCCGAGCAGAGCGCGAGCGCGCCCCGCACCGACTTGCCGCCCCGGAGCTCGGCCGGCCGGCCGTCCGCGTCGAGCCAGCCCAGGTGGTAGCCGACGACGGCGCAGATCTCGGGCGTCAGCCGCTCGCATGCCGAGCGCAGGGCGGGGGCCACGGCGGCCGCCGCCTGGTCGATGACGGGCGGAAGCCCCCCGCTCACCGCCGCACCGCCCCCGCCGGGCGGCGTCATCCCTCGCCGATGACCTGGATGAACACCTTGCGCTGGCGGGCCCGGTCGAGCTCGCAGAAGAAGATCTTCTGCCACTTGCCGAGCGTGAGCTCCCCGTCGATCACGGGGATCGTCTGCGAGGCAGAGCCCATCAGCGCCGCACGGCAGTGCGAGTGCCCGTTCGGGACCTGGTGGGGGTCGCCCTCGAGCCCTTCGGTGCGGATGGAGAGGTCGTCGTGGCGGTAGTACACCCCGTCGCGCGGGGCGATGTTCTCGAGCATCTGCTGGAAGTCCTCGATGAACCCGCTCTCGCGCTCGTTGATCACGACGGCGCAGGTGGTGTGCGGCGAGTACACGACCGCCATCCCCTCACGCACCTGGCTGCGCTCCACCACCTTGGCGACATCGTCGGTCAGGTCGATGAACTGCCCACAGCCTTCGGTCTCAAGATCGTGGTTCTCGAATCGAATCCTCATACGTCTTCCCCTCGAAGCCGTCGCGCGGCCGTGCAAAACGTACCATCTATGCGTTGGAGGACGACCCTCTCGCGTCGAGTGCGAGCGCATCGGCATATGCCCGGCGGATGTCCTCGTCCGTCCACGTGTGCGGGCTCACTGTGAGGCAGTAGTCGTCGCGCGCGAGGTCGACGAGCGCGTCGACATCGGTCGCCGCGACGCCCGCCTCGGCGCAGGTCGGGAAGCCGATCTCGGCCAGGAGGCGGCGGACGGCCCGCACGGCCCGGGAGCCGTCGGCCGAGCCGTCCCGCGGCTCGCAGAGCGCGTCGGCGACCCGCTCGAGCCGCTCGGCGCAGGCACTGCGGTCGACGTCCAGGGTCTCGGCGAGGACGAGGCCGACGCTCAGTCCGTGGGGCAGCCCCAGGCGCCCGCCGATGGCGTGGCCGAGGGCGTGGTCGGCGCCGCAGTCCGACAGGTTCATGGACAGGCCGGCGAGCAGGCTGCCGAGGCTGAGCTCGGCCCGGGCGGCGCGATCGCCGCCGTCCGCCACGGCGGCCGGCAGGCCGGCGGCGACGTGCCGGCAGGCTTCCAGGCCGAGCGCGAACGAGCCGGGATTGCCGTTGCGGACGATCACGCCGCCGATGGCCTGGGCGAGCGCGTCGGCGCCCGTCCCCATCGTCGCCGCGGGCGGGAGGCCGAGCGTCAGGAGCGGGTCGACGAGCGCGTGCTGCGCGCGCATGAGCGGCGAGGCGACGCCGAGCTTGCGGCCACTCGCCGGATCGACCACGACCGCGCCCCCCGACACCTCGGAT